>CAZEPA010000606.1:0-2868 GCA_964513955.1 uncultured Anaerolineae bacterium
CCCGCGCTCTGGAACGAACGCATGGAGGCGTACCTGGGCATCAGCCCGCCGAACGATGCCGTGGGTGTGCTGCAGGATGTCCACTGGTCGCAAGCGCTCATCGGTTACTTCCCCACGTACACCCTCGGCAACCTGATGGCGGCGGCGTTCTTCGATGCGGCGCAGCGCGAGTTCCCCGGCCTGGTGGCGGATATCGAAGCCGGCGATTTCAGCCGCCTGCTGGGCTGGCTGCGCAGCCACATCCATGTGCACGGCCGTAAGTTCACCGCCAACGAGCTGCTGCAGCGCGCCACCGGCGCGCCGCTCGACGCCGGCCCGTTCATGCGCTATCTAACCAATAAATTCACCAACCTCTAGCCGCCAGCTTTCTGCCGCGAGGGTAAGCATCGGAACGCAAAGACGCCAGGGTGCACAGCCGCAGAGAGGCTATTCAGGCCTCTTTGCGGCTCTGGCGCTTCGCGACTTTGCGTTAAGATCATGGCTGGAACAACAAAGGTCCCAGGGCTGCCCTTTGCGTCTCAGCGGCTTCGCGACTTTGCGTTAAGACCGTTCCACTTGCGCCTGGGCGCAGCAAACCAACAATTCTGAAACAGCATTCAATAAACGATCTTTTCACGATCATTGGTTATACTGGCGCGCGCAGCAAACTTGCAGCGCAAACGCCCAGGGAGAAAGGTGAAAAGACGCGATGCCAGATCTTGACGTTCAGCGCAGCGACCAGCAGTTAATGATCGCCTGGCCCGGTCACCAACTGACGGTGCTCCTCGCGGCCCCCCTCCTGCACCTGGGACGTCATCCGGAGGGCAACGACGTCGTGATTGACGCGCCGGCGGTGTCGCCTTACCATGCCACCCTGCGGCTGGAAGCCGACGGCTATCACCTGCTCGATGGGCAGGAGCGGGATGGGCAGTGGGTGCGCAGCGCCAACGGCCTGAGCTGCCGGGGGCAGCGCGTCGAGGACGAGAAGCTCGACAACGGCGAGATCGTGCGCATCCCCGGCGCAGCCGAAGATTTCGTCTCCCTGCTCTACTTCGACGCCGCGGCCGCCGACCCCGGCCAGCGCAGCCAGGTGTCCCTGGCGCAGGAGATCAGCATCGGTCGTGACCCGCGCAACGACCTGGTGATCAGCGATCCGACCGCATCCGCGTTTCACGCCACCGTGACGCCGGTGGGAGAGACGCACATCCTGCGCGATCTGCGCAGCGCCAGCGGCACCTTTGTCAACGGCCAACGCGTGGCGCAGCACGCCTTGCAGCCTGAGGACAGCATCCTGATCGGCTCCGTGCAGCTGCGTTACGACGGCCAGTCCCTGGCCGTGGTGGATCTGCGCCGCGCCGGCATTCGCCTGGACGGCATGAGCCTGCGCAAGCAGGTGCCGGCGCCCAAACCGGCCGCGGGTGACAGCGGCTTCAAGCTGCTGCTCAGCAACGTTTCGCTGGTGATTCATCCGCGCGAGTTCATTGCCATCGTCGGCGGCAGCGGCACGGGCAAATCCACCCTGCTCGATGCGCTGAACGCCTTTCGGCCTGTGGACGGCCGCGTGCTCATCAACGGCGACGACCTCTATCATCATTTCGACGCCTATCGCCAGAGCATCGGCTACGTTCCCCAGGATGACATCATTCACCGTGAGCTGACCGTGGAAGAGGCGCTGCGCTTCGTCGCGCGGCTGCGCCTGCCGCCCGACACCGGCCCGGCCGAAATCGAAAGACGGGTCGAGACCGTCCTGCAGCAGGTGGCGATGAGCAATCGGCGCAGCGTGCTCGTGCGCCAGCTCAGCGGCGGTCAACGCAAACGCGTCAGCCTGGCCGTCGAGTTGATCGCCGCGCCGGGCATCCTCTTCCTGGACGAACCGACTTCCGGCCTTGATCCGGGCCTGGACAAGAAGATGATGTTTACCCTGCGCCAGGTGGCCAACGCCGGCACCACCGTCATCCTGGTGACGCACGCCACCGACAATATCCAGGACTGCGATCTGGTCGCGTTCCTGGCTGAGCGCGGCCGCCTGGTTTTCTACGGCCCGCCAGCTGAGGCGCTGACCTTTTTCGGCGTGCGCGACTTCGCCGAAATCTATCACCTCGTGGAACTGGAGCCGGAACGCTGGCTGCAAGCCTTCCAGGCGTCCAGCTTCTACGAGGCCTACATCGAGCGCCGCCTGGCGAACACCTGCCCGCGCTGCTCCGCGCCGTTGGCGCCAGAGGAGATGACCTGTGCCAACTGCGGCTATGCACGGCCGCCAGCCGCAGGCGCGGTAAGCCGGCCGCCGGCCGCCACAGTCAGCGACGCGCCGCGGTCACAACCACTGCGCGCCTCCCTGGCGACCTTTGCGCGCCAGACTGCCATCCTGGTGCAGCGTTATGTCACCATCCTCCTGCGTGACCGGCGCAACCTGCTCTTCCTGCTGCTGCAGGCGCCGCTGATCGCGCTGCTGCTCTTCCTGGTGATGAAACCGGGGCTATTCAACCAGGGCTTGAATGTGGAAGTAACCGACCTGGGCGAGATCCAGAAGATTCTCTTCGTGCTGGCCTGCATCGCGGCCTGGTTTGGGTTGATCAACGCGGTGCGCGAGATCGTGAAAGAGCTGCCGATCTACCGCCGGGAACGCTTCGTCAACCTGGGCGTAGCGGCCTACGTCGCCTCCAAGTTGATCGTCCTCCTCGCGCTAAGCATCATCCAATCCGCGCTGTTGGTGGCCATCGTGCACCTGCGCGGCCAGTTTCCGGCCGTGGGCGCCAGCGGTCTGCCGGGCGTGGTTGAAATCTTCGGCGCGGTGCTCCTCGTCTCCTTTGCTTCAACCTGCCTGGGCCTGCTGCTCTCCGCGGCGGTGGTACGTGAAGATCGCGTCATGAGCCTGATGCCGCTCTTCCT
>CAZEPA010000607.1:0-2868 GCA_964513955.1 uncultured Anaerolineae bacterium
GCAATATCGAAGTCGTGGCCGTGGACTGCGTCAGCGGGCTGGATTGCACGACCGGCGCCGTAGACCCCGCCGCCCTGCCCGCGGATTTCACCGTCACCTTCGGCTTTCCCAAGTACGGGCACTACCTGGGCCAGGGAGCCGAGTTCACCGGAACGCTGCTGGCCGCGGACATCGGTATACCGGACGATCTGGCCGCGGCCATCCAGGTAGAAGTGGTGACGCCCACCCAGGCCGCCGAGCTGCTGCCGTCGCGGCCGCGCAGCGCGCACAAGGGATCCTTCGGCAAGGCCCTGATCGTCGCTGGATCGGTTTATTACACCGGCGCGGCCGCGCTGGCCGCCCAGGCCGCCACGCGCACCGGCGCCGGCCTGGTCACGCTGGGCGTCGCCCGGCCGCTGCACGGTATCCTGGCGCCCAGCCTGTTGGAGGTGACCTGGCTGCCGCTGGCGCATGACATGGGCGTGCTGGCCAGCGACGCCGCGCGCATGATCAACGAGAAGCTGGCGGGCTACAAGGCGCTGCTGATCGGCCCTGGCCTCAGCACCGAAAAAGAGACCGGCGCATTCCTCAAGGCTTTCTTCCAGCCGGAAGAACCGAAAGCCAAACAGCGCAGCGCCATGGGCTTCATGTCGCCGACGCCTGAGCGCGCCGCGAGCATCGCTGGCAGCGAAGAAGTCAAGGCCAGCGCTCCGCGCGCGGACCTGCCGCCGCTGGTGGTGGATGCCGATGCGCTCAACTGGCTGGCGCAGCAGGAAAACTGGCCCACGCTGCTGCCGGCCAACTCGATCCTGACGCCGCACCCTGGCGAGATGGCCCGGCTGTGCAAGCTGGAGTTGGAGGCGGTGCAGGCCGATCGTTGGGGACTGGCGATCAGCCAGGCCAACGCCTGGAATCAGATCGTGGTGTTGAAGGGCGCCTTCACCGTCATCGCCGCGCCCGACGGCCGCGTGCGCGTGCTGCCCTTTGCCAATCCGGCCCTGGCGACCGCCGGCACCGGCGATGTGCTGGCTGGCGCGATCACAGCGCTGCTGGCGCAAGGGCTGGCGCCCTTCGATGCGGCCGTCACGGGCGCGTATCTGCATGGCCTCGCCGGCGAAATGGCTGCGCAGGAAATTGGCCTGGCCGGCGCCGTGGCCGAAGACATCATCTCCTTCCTACCCGCAGCTTGGCGTCGCCTCAGCGGACAATAGGCACAAAAAAGCGCGCCGAACGTTATCTCGATGACGTTCGGCGCGCTTTTCAACTTAACCTAGCCTCGACCAGGTTGCTACTACCCACCTGCTGTCTGTGCAACGTTCGGCCGCGCGCGTTCAACCCTTTGCGTCCTGCACGCGGCCTCCGATCTCTGGTCTCCGGTCTCAGATCTCCGCTCTCAACCGTGCCCGTTGTTCATGCTGCGGCGACGCTCTTCCAGCACATCGCGGCCACGGGCGCTCAAATCGCCAACCAGGCCCTCCGCGCGTGAAGCCATCTGCTCCGCCCGCTCCACAGCCGGCCGCGCGGCTGCCTGCGCCTGCTGACGCGCATCGTTTGCGGTTTCCTGCGCGCGGCGCTTGAGATCAACGCCCATCTGTGTCAACTGCTGCCGCGTCTTCTCCCCTGACTGCGGCGCCCGATAGAGCGCCAGCCCAAATCCAACAGCCGCGCCAATGACCAATCCCCAAAACATAGTCCTTCTCCTCGCTAAACCGCTTCCGGCAGTCAACCCACGCAGCCCCAGCCTCCGGCGGCCAGACAGCTTGCGCAGGCCTAGCCATGCAGCATTCAGCCTTCAGAATTCCGCATTTACCCGTTGCGTCCTAGCAGCACCTTCAACGACTGCTGCCATCCCGCCACTTTGCTCGTGACCCTGATCGCCGGCTGCACGACCTGGTCGCTCATGAAGGTAGCCGTGCCGCGCACGGTGCCAATCGTTTCCTGGGTGGCGGTCAGCATGGGCTTGATTTCCCGCTGCATCATGCGCGTCAGCGTGTAAACCTGCCACACCAGCACGGTCAGCAGCGCCCCGATGATGAACAGTTCCAGCGTCACAAAAATGATGAACAGATCGCGCACGATCGCGGCGGCCGGCGGGTGCGTGACTAGGAGGTAGATGATGCCGATGAAAAGCAGAACGGCAACAACAACTCCGATGGTGATCCAGGTTTTGGTCTTTTTGTCCATTGATTCCTCAATCTGGCCGCCGTCACGGCGGCGCTGATATGACGCGTCCGCGGCGCTCCTCCCTGGCGCAACCGCGGGCGGTGATTCCTTTGATCATGCCTTGTGAAAACGGCTGCGCACGACCGCCAGGGCCGATACAGCGCCCAGCGTTCCTGCCACAACCTGCGCCTGGCCAAGAGCCGGAAAACGCAGCGCGGCCCCAGCAAAATGACCTGCCGCGAAACCGGTCAGCGAAGCCAGGACAAACCACCCCAACCCGCCCAGGGTGCGGCCTTGCCAGGCATGGAAGATCGCAGCATAGAGCAGAGCCAGGCACACGCTCAGCCACAGCGCCGGGTGAACCATCAAATCAAACAGCCCGGTCAATGACGCCTCCCCCCAGGCATGCGTCGCCGTCATAGAAAACAACGCCCTGGCCCGGCGTGATATCGCGCAAGGCGCGTTCGAACACCACGCGAACCCGATCGGGCGCCAGCGGTACCACCACCGCAGGCACATCGTGCGCCTTGTAGCGAATACGAGCCTGCACCTGCACAGGCGCAGCCGGCGGCTGTCCCACGCCCCACGTCACCTGGCTGGCGGTCAATTCGGTTTGGCCGAGCGCGGCCGCCGGACCAACAATTACGGCGTTGCGGCTGGCATCCAGCCGCAGCACGAACAACAGCGCGGGCGCGCCGATTCCCACGCCCATGCGCTGACCGAGGG
>CAZEPA010000608.1:0-2864 GCA_964513955.1 uncultured Anaerolineae bacterium
CGGTGAAGTTGCCCGCGGGCAGGACTTGGGCGAGGCCTTCGACAAGCTCAGGCCCTGTGCGGTGAGCCTGTCGAACCGCAGTCGAGTCGTCGCCGACATGCGTGCGCCACTCCACGGTGTAGGAATCAACGGGCCAGGGAGGTGCGGCGAAGGTCACGGTGCGCTGGCCCACGGCGTTGGGCGCCAGGGTGATATCCAGTGTGCGCGTGATCAGCGCCTGGCGCGCGGCGTTGTAGACTGTGACCGTGCCGCTGATAGCCTGGGGGAGATTCAGGCGGTTGATGACACTCACGGTGATGGGGACCGTTTCATTGGCGCTGTAGGTAGATTTGGCGGTTGCCATCTGCACACTAAAGTCGGGAGATACGGTCCAGATACCGCGCTCGGCCGAGCCAAGCAGGCGCCACGCTGATCCCTCCTGAACGTAGTAGGTCGCGCTCAGGCGCACGGGTTTTGTCAGGTTGGGCAGTTGGTAAAGAAAAGTCCCTTCCTCGCCGGCCGGCACCGTGATCTGCTGGCTGAATTCACCGACCTGGAAAACCCTCCAGTCAACCCGATAGTGCGCAGCGGCGTTGGTATAGTTCCAGAGATGGAAGGTAAAGAGGGCCGTTGCGCCGTAGGGATAACGCTCGCCGTCGCTCGTGATCACCAGGACGTGGGGCGAACCCTGGTACGTCCAGCTCTGCGCCGTCCCGTCAAAGGTGCGCAGGGCATAACGATACGCGGTTTGACTCGTGACCAGGGAACCATTATCGGCAAAGAGCAGTGCGTTCACGTCCTGGTAGCCTCGGGGAAAGCCGGCATCGAGGGTCGCGGTGAAGGGCAAGCTCGTGGCCTGACCGGGCGGCAGCAGCGTGTCAAAGGCGCGGTAAGCATGCTGCAACAAGCCTGAAATTGAGAGCGAGACGCTGGTGGCTGTCATACTGCCCGTATTGGTAATGGTCAAGGTCGTCGCTACGGCGTCGCTATCACGATACGCGTCGACGTTATCCTGTCCCAGCGCCCAAACCACCAGGTCGCGCAGCAAGGCATGTTCGTCCTCCGTGCCCTGACCCATAAAGGTTGCCATATCCGCGTAGGCGGTCGTGGCGATGACCCGGCCCGGCCCACCGTTGGGAGTGTAGAGCACCATGGCGGGTGCGCCGGTGGCCGTGCGCCGCAGCAGCGTCTGCGCGCCAACCGGAATGGCGCTGAAGAAGCCGTCAATGTTCAGGTTCAGCACGGAGCTGCGCTGGCTGGCAAACATGCCGGCATAGGCGGCAATGCCGACCGAGGCAAACTGGCAGTAGAAATCCTCCTGGAAGCCATAGGCGCGCCAACCTGCGCCGGGTAAAAGCGAAAAATCTTGCCCGGTCGCCTGGTCCATGACGATCAGGGTCCCGCCGGCAGCCACATACGCGGCGAGCCGGGTTTTCATAAGGCTGGAATCTGCGTAGCCGCTCAAGCCGCCGCTGGGAATGAACAAGACCGGGTAGCGCGCGGCCAGTGCGGGCGTGAAATCGGGCTGGAGACGGTCCGCGGGGATGTTAAGGCCGTTGAGGAGTTGGGCCAGGGCAAAGCCATACCCGTTATCAAGAATCGCCACCTGGCTGGTGACCACGGGACTGGCAGCCACAGGCGCAATGGGGGAGCCGGCCTGGTACTCCGGCATCATCGCCAGGTCCAGGTCGGCCACACTTTGATTTTCATCCGGTTTGCACGTAATGTTGGGCAGGGGCTGCGGCAAGACATACTGACACTGCGCGGGGTCCCAGACCTTGGGAATACGGCCGCACTGCGCCTGGTAGTATTGCTGCGGCGGGAGCTTGACATCGAAAAGGAGGTCGCCGCCGCCAACGATCTTGTCGGGAATCCCCATCGTGGAGAACTGCTTGCGCCAGACATCCAACAGGAACAGATGCGATTGTGCGCTGCGAAAATAGAGCGCGGGGTTGGCAGAGGTGTTGTACCGGTAGACGCCGACATCCATGCGCTGCAAGTTTTGATCCACCCGCGTGCCGTCAAGGGTTGCGCGAAAGTATTCGCCCGGATTGGTTGAATTGACCAGGGAGGTGTCCGGATCAACCGGGGCGCCGCTGCTGTCATAGATATTGATGGTAAATCCGGCATTGGTACAGGCCTGATACGCCGGTTGGTTGGCCGTGATCACCACGTCATAATCGTTGCAGCCGTGCTTGATCTGGCGAATAATCTTGTCGGCATTGGCGCCATAGCGTTGGCGCACATCGCCTTCGAACAACTGCCACTGCTTGACTGTTTCGACCGTGGCGTCTGCTACGGCCTGGTCGTAGTATGAGGCGCTCTGCGGCGCCGCGAAAAAGAGTGCGCCGATGGATGTGGCCAGTCCGGCCGAGATATCCTTATTCAAGTCGGCGTGAAAGCAGGCCGTGACTTCATCGCGCAGCCGGTCCTGGTTGCAGACCAACTCCAGGGTGGGCGTTCCGCCGTTGCCGCCCCCCACAAGTTGATAGCTGCAGCAGGCCTGGTTGTGTGTAATCAAGTCAACATAACTTTCGGTCTTGATGCGCAGGAGCTGGCCAGCCGCGTCGGTGACTTGCGTATTGAGGCTGTCTACGTTGCCGAAGGTGGTGCGGAATTGGGCGCCGAGCGGGGGGACGCCGCCTTTTTCCACAAAATTGGAATGGCTGTAGAAATCCTGGACTGTGTGCAGCATCAGGCCCAACTGTTCGAGCGCGAAATCCTGTGTGCTGCAGCTGCCCACGTAGTCGAGCGCCGTATTCCAGCGCGCCGTCATCCAGCCGCGGGCCTGCGTGAACGTAAAATCGTCAATGTGCGCAGGCGGGTAGGTATAATAGCCGTTGTCGCCGCTGGCGTCCGCGCGCACGATCCCTTTGATGATCTTG
>CAZEPA010000609.1:0-2856 GCA_964513955.1 uncultured Anaerolineae bacterium
CCGAGTTGACGCACGTCAACCTCTTCCTGAACGCCTGGATCAGCCAGCAGCTCCTGGGCTGGCAGCCCAAGGATGTCTTCCTGGCGACTCTGCCGCTGTTCCACTCCTTTGGCCAAACGGTCATCATGAACAATGCCATCATGGGCGGCGCGGCCATCACGCTGCTGCCGCGCTTTGACCCAGCCGCGGCGCTGGGCATCATGCAGCGCGACAACGTGACCGTCTTTGCGGGCGTGCCCACGATGTACTGGGCCTTGCTGGCGTACCCCAAGGCGTCCGATTTCGATCTGGAGAAGATCAAGAGCTCGCTGCGCATTGCCGTCTCTGGCGGTTCGGCGCTGCCGGTCGAAGTCCTCAAGGGCTTCGAAGCAAAATATCAGGTGCCCATTCTGGAAGGATACGGACTTTCGGAGACCTCACCCGTGGCCTGCTTCAATCATGCAGACCGCCCGCGCAAGGTTGGCTCCATTGGCAACCCGGTGTGGGGCACCTGGATGCGCATTGTGGATGCTGATGACAAGCCGGTGCCAGTCGGTTCCGTGGGCGAAGTGGTCATTCGCGGACACCACGTGATGAAGGGCTATTACAAACGTCCTGAAGCCACGACGCAGTCCATTCGCGACGGGTGGTTCCACAGCGGCGATCTCGGCCGCGTGGATGAAGAGGGCTACTACTTCATCGTAGATCGCCTGAAGGAGATGATTATTCGCGGCGGTTTCAACGTCTACCCGCGCGAGATCGAGGAATACCTGCTGACGCATCCCAAGGTCTCACTGGCCGCCGTGGTCGGCGTGCCGGACGAGCGCCTGGGCGAGGAAGTCAAGGCCTACGTGGTGCTCAAGGAAGGCCAAAGTGCGACCGTGGAAGAGATCATGGAGTTTGCCAAGATCGGCCTGGCCGACTACAAATACCCGCGCCAGATTGAGTTCCGCACGACCTTCCCCATGACCGCGACCGGGAAGATTCTCAAGCGTGAGCTGGTTGCGCCCTGATCCAGACGGACCAGGAGCAAACTGGTAAGCGCCTGGTCGGTTACGCCTGGCTCCAGCGCTGCACCAGGCGGTCGGCCAGCCACGGCGCCAGGCGTGTCAGCCAATGCATCCCCCAGGACTGCCAGTTGACGTAGACGAGGAACCGATCGCTGTCCAGGGAGCGGCGAATGGCCTGGGCCGCCTGTTCCGGCGCCAGCCAGCCAAAGCGCCGGTAAATGGGCGGCGGGTCAGGCAAATTCAAGACGAGCGGCGTGCGAATCGTCGGTGGGCAAACCACCGTGATGCGCACGCCGCTTTTTTGCAGCGCCAATTCATCGCGCAGCGTTTGGGCAAAGCTCAGCACGGCCGCTTTGCTGGCCGCGTAAGCGCCAAACTGCGGAAACGGGCGCAGCGCGTTGATGCTGCCCAGGACGATCAGCTTTCCACGGTGGCGGGCGACCATGCCCGGCAGCGCGGCCAGGCAGACATGAACCGTGCCCAGGTAGTTGATCGCCATCTGCGCATCGAAATCGGCACGCGGCGCGGTTTGGCTGAAGCCGGTGCGCAGAATGCCGGCCGTGTGGATGACAGCGGCCAAGGGTCCCAGCCGCGCTTCGGCGTCGGCCACCAGGGCCGCCACCGCCGCCGCGTCGGTTACATCCACCACCCAGCAGGCAGCGGTTGTTTCCTTGCCCACGACGCCCGCCACGCGCGCCAATTCAGCTTCGTTTCGATCCACCAGGGCGAGCTGCGCGCCCTCGATTGCCAACAGCTTGGCACACGCCTGGCCCACGCCGCCGGCGGCCCCGGTGATGAGGATCGTTTGTCCACGCCAGGAGGTGGGCATCAGCCGCTGCTCACGACTTGCCCTGGCGCAGCCGGCGCAGAAGCCGGCGCCGCGCGGCCAGGTGATCCTGCATGGCCGGATCGCTGCTGCGGACATGCTCTTCCAGGCTGCGCTGCGCCTCCTCCGGCGAGAGCAGCTCACGCTGCGTCGCAAACACCGCGCTGGCGGCGGCCTCATCCGGCGCCTGCACGAACGCCAGCAGCGCCCGCGCCAGCGGCGGCAAAACCATGTCAGCCTTGATCTGGCGCAGCCCGGTCAGGCGCATGCGCACGTCTTCTGCGAAATCGGTTTCCGCCGCCTCCTCCGCCTGCCTGATGACCTCATGGGCCATTTCGGCGAAGTCATCCTCCAGGACGAACGGCGCCTGGCTCGCCAGCGCCTGCAGCGCCTCGAAGTCGGGCGCGCGTAAGAACGCCAACAGCACGGCCTGCACAACCTCCTCTTGGTGCTCCGTCAGGAAGGCTATCCAGGCAGCGAGCAGAGCGGGGTCGCGGTCGAGCGCGGCCGGCAAATCAGTGGTCTCACGGACGCCGGCCGCGGTCAGCCGCGCCTGCAAATCCGCAGGCAGGTTAGGAGGAAATGGCGTAGGCATGGTGCGGCTCCTCGTGAACGGCCTGGCTGTCGTCAGCGCCCGCTGAAAACCGGGGCGCGTTTTTCAAGGAAGGCCTGCACGCCCTCGCGACTGTCCGCAGTGGCGCCGGCGACGTCTTGCAGAACGGCTTCCATTTCCAGGGCTTCGGCCAGGGTGCTGGTCAACGCCTGGTTGAAGGCGCGCTTGGTCAGCCCCAGCGCGCGGGTCGGCGCTTCGGCCAGACGCTGCGCCCACGCGGCCACGGTTGCCTCGAACTCCTCCGCGGGAATGACGCGGTTGATGAGGCCCCAGGCCAGGGCATCGTGTGCGCTGAGGCGGTCGCCGGTGGACATCAACTCCAGCGCGCGCGTGGGGCCGATCAGCCGCGGCAGCAGCCAGGTGGAGCCGCTGTCCGGGATCAGGCCGATTTTGATGAAGGCCTGGATGAAACTGGCCTTGTCGCTGGC
>CAZEPA010000610.1:0-2850 GCA_964513955.1 uncultured Anaerolineae bacterium
CGCCTGCGGTAGTCGGATACCTGATGCCGCCAGCCGGCGCTGCCGCGGGAGTCGCCTGCGCCGCCTCATACGCCTGCGCCGCCTCCGGCTCGATCAGAAGCAGCGTATCATCCAACTGCACGTTGGCATCGCCCAGCTTGAATCCATCGAATTTCCCCTCGTGCTGCCCGTAGGCCGTGCCGAAGAAATCCCGGCTGGCTGCGCCCTTGACAATCGCCTGTTCCAGCACCTTGCGCGTTTTCAACCGCGGCAGATAGAGGTAGCGCAGCGTATCTTCCCAAAAAATCAGTGCGCCGACGGCCGGCCTATCGGCCTTCCAGTACAGTCGCTGCAAGTGACTGCGCAGGTGGATGGGCGACCAGGCGCCGATCACCAGCTCATTGTCCACACAGATGCGCTCGAACTCGCTGCCGAGAGATGAACCGCCGCTGTTCAGCGGGAACGCCTCGACCGTCGGCTTTGGATCCGTGGGTGCATGTTGCGCGGGGCACAGCAGCCATTTGTAACACTCCCGCGCAGTCCCCGGCAGCACGTTCTCGGCCGTCTGCAGTTCTTTCTCCGCCTGCCGCTTCTGAAGTTGGTCAACGTTCAGGCGGCCGTCCTTGATATCCTCGACAATCGAACCCCAGGCCAGCGCCACCTTGATGCTGTCGCGCAGGTGCGCCAGCGCTCCGTGATCTGGGGCCAGGAAGATCAGCCGGTTGCCACGGTAGCGTGGTTTGGCGCCGTTGTTGCGGACATACTCCAGCACCGCGTCGAACGCCACGCGCGTCTCTTCGCGCGCATAGAAAACCTCCGGCGGCAGGATAGTGAGTCGCAGCACGCTGTCGTCCGGCACATCGCCGTGTGGCGTGAAGATGTGGATGCCGTCGAAGAAGGTGGCGCCGGCGGTCAGTCTCTTGAGCACCTCGGCCAGTTTGACGCGCACGTCGGTCTTGTCGTCGAAGCGCGATTTGCGTTCCTCCATCTCACGCCGTAGATTGGTGCGGGTGTCGAACCAGAAGCGCGTCGAGGCCTGCGCTGTCTCGCCGGAGCTTTTCAAGTAGTGCAACCGGTCGGCGAGTCGGTTGAGCGCGTCGGAGTAGGTGGCGGAGGTCTGGCCGGGCTGCAGGCAGCCGAGCAGCACACGCGCACGGTCAATGCCGCGGATGCCGGCCTTCGTGGACACTGAAGCGGGTGCGCTCCCCAGGAAGATCGTGCGCGCCACGCGGCGGGCCGCACCTACCGCGCCGAAACGCGGCTCCTTGCTTTCCAGTTCGGTCGTTTCCGCGCGCTCACCATCAATGTCCTTTTCCACCACCGGATCCCAACCCGCCGGCAGGTAGTACATGAGTTCGTTGCGTGTGCTACCATCATACAATGGCAGGCTGCCGGGCATGATCATCAGGTCCTTGTTGTCGTCCTTCCACAGCCGGTAGATCAGCTTGGCCATCAGCTTCAAGACGCCGCGCGTACGCTGGAAGCCTTCGATCGTCGTCCAGTCTTCGTAAAGCCGGTCAAACACTTCCGGGTGGATCGGATACGCCTGCGCCAGGCGGTCGAAGTAACGCTGCTCCTGGGTTTCGCTGGGCAGCCTGGCCCCTTCGGCCACATACGCGTCTGCGAACGCGCGACAGACCGCCGCGCGGCCCTGTTCGTCGCGGATTGGCTCGAACAGACGCCGCCGCACGATCTCGAAGGCCTCTTCCGTAGCCACGGGCTTCCACAGCGCCTGCACACGGCCGAAGGTTTTTTCCAGCGCCCGCAGGGCAGCCACCCCGCGCTGGCTGCCTGCTTCCACCTCTGATTCGGGCAAGGAGGCCAGAAGAACGGCGTTGGGCACCAGCTTGCACGCTTCGGTGAGAGCCTGGACGAAGGAGAGGTTACTGTCGAACGTGCCGCCGCTCAGCGGCTGGCCGGCCTGAAACTGACGAATATAGGCGAGCAGCTCGTCAACCAGCACCACGCAGGGCGCATAGGCGGCCAACAGCGTTTGGAGCACGGCCTTGCCAGGGGACGTGCCGGTGGCGTCGGCGTCCTTGAGCTGTGCGAAGGCTTCTTCGCCGCCGAGCTGCCAGGCAAGCTCGCCCCACAGCGTGCGCACGGTGTGCTTGCCGTGCAGCCAGGGCTGGCCGGGGGCGTGGGCCTGACCGTCCAGCACCGCCACGCGGGCCTGCGGTACGTCCATCAGGCCAGCCTGGTCGAGCAGGGGCGGGATGCCGGCCAGATCGCCCAGCGCGCACTGCCGCGTGGCGAGATGGTAGACGGCCAGCATCGTGTGCGTCTTACCGCCGCCGAAGGCCGTCTGGAGTTGGATCACAGGCTCGCCGCCCTGGCCGTTGAGCCGCTGCGCCACCTGGATCAGCAGCAAGCGCATGCCCTCGGTGATGAAGGTGCGCTGGTAGAAGGCCGCCGCATCCTGGTACTCCCGCGTGGCCCCGCCGTTGCGCACCGCCGTGATGTCGGCGGCAAATTCCGATTGCTGAAACGTGCCTTCCAATACGTCCGGATGGGGGACGGCTACTTCGCGCCAGGGTTTCATCATCAGTGCTCCTTGATTCAGGCCACGCTCCACGGCACTCCTGCCACAGGGGTGTTGGCGATATTCAAGACCAGTGGGTTCGCATCAATGGTCCTGACGAGTTGTTTGAGCTGCTGAAGCACGCTGGCGGAAAATCCGGCCGGAAACAGCGCCGAATGAGGTCCCACGTGAGGCTCCAAGTGCAGCACAACCCGCTTGGCAGGCGCGGCCAGCGCGTTAGTCGCATGGCTTTTTTCAGCAGCGTCAGCCGCATTGAGCGCAGCGTCTGCCAATCCAGTCACAGTATCCCGCACCTTGTCCGCCACGGTTTTTGGCAGCCCCGCAATGTT
>CAZEPA010000611.1:0-2847 GCA_964513955.1 uncultured Anaerolineae bacterium
AAATTTCAACGTGAATGCGTCCCGAAATGGCCCAGCTTTGGAAATGAATCAACACAGAGGGCCCGGTTCCGCAACAATCGTCGCTGATGGCGACTGCAGATCCTTGATCGGTGTGAGAGTGCTTCATGGATGATCCTTGCTTTTTCTATATTGAAAACCCTGTAGTCGGTGTAGAGTCAAGCCTTCTATACAGAAAGGTAGGATTTGCCCGTGAAGATTGGAGCACTGGCCGAAGCGACTGGAACGCCAGTTGAAACCATCCGCTTTTACGAGCGAGAGGGCTTGCTTCCGCCACCAGCGCGGGCTGAGAATAACTACCGCCTCTACCTGCCAATCCATGTTGAGCGGCTAGCATTCGTCCGCCAGTGCCGCGGGCTAGATATGACCCTGGACGAGATCCGCGCATTGATTGAGCTTCGCGATTCGCCTGCACAAGACTGTGGCGAGATCAATGCACTGCTTGACGAGCACATTGGCCATGTAGCGCAACGCATTCGCGAACTCCGCGTGCTGGAGAGGGACCTGAAGGCGTTGCGCGCGCGCTGCACGTCTCCGCATGCGGTCGCCGAATGCGGCATTCTCAGCGGCCTCGACCACGCGTCTGTATCAAAGCCTCTATCACCCAACTGGCCTCATTTGCACGGCACGCATTGATGCAGCTGTGGGGGCAGTCTCTTCATTGATTCACAGGATCAACCCAGCGGCCGCCGCGCTCGGGCTGGCCGACATAGATCGGGCGGACTGAACCCACGTCGAGGCCTGCGTTGTCGTAGTAGGCTTGGCAACTCGCCGGCATTGCATTGGAGATGTAGTACCCGTTGTCGCCACCGGCGGGCATCCAGCCGCGCCCATTGAGTGCGGCGGCGTCGCAGCGGCCGGAGCCGTCCACCAGTGCATTGACCAACTGGCGCGTGTAGCCGTCCTCTTTCGCCGTGGGGCACTGGTTCAGGAAGTCGCGCCGCGCGCCCAGTGTCTTGCCGAGGGTGCGCCTGACGATGGAGAAATAGCGCCGGATGGCGGGCTGGCACTCGCTGGGGCGCTCGCCGGTGGACAGGCACAGGATGGCTTCGCACGCCAGGCGGGTATCGCCCGTGAGCAGTTCCATGTCCGGGCTCTGGTCTGCCTGGGCCTGGGCGATGTTGCACAGAGCCAAGGCCAGGGCGGGCAGCAGATTCTTGGTGCGCGGTGTTGCCATGAGAAACCTCTTGCCTGTGTCGCCTTTGGGCTTTCATTGTATTGTCAAACGATAGTTAATATCCTTTTATGTTCTGATAAACGATACATATTCCCCTTTTTTAGGTTAATTATGTGGTGTAAAATGAGGTGTAGTTTTCAACATCTCCCATGAGGCCGACATGACCGACACCCCCCTGAAAAAACGTGTTCCGCAGCGCTGCACGCTGAAGGAGCTTGAAGAGGCGGTGTCGTATTTCAGGATCGCGCCGGCCACGATTGAGCGCGTGCAGCGCGTGCTGGTGGACGGCGAGGCGGTCTCAGTCGTGGCCCGCGGCGACAACCTCACCTACCAGCCGCTGGCCCGGACCTGCAACAAGGTGATGGACAAGGTGGAGGAACTGCGCAGCAATGCGCCCGTGCTGGTGCCGCCAGGCTGGGAAGAGGCCACGATCGTGGCGCCGGTGGAATTCATCGCCGAGACGCGCAAGCGCCTCGAACGCTACCTCTTGGACAAAGGATGGAAGAAATCGATCGCGTGATGCGGGACCCTGCCGCTTCCCGCTGGCTCAGGGACGCCCTGCGCGGCGCGCTGGTGCGCGACCCGGTAGATGCCGCCAACGATGCGCAGTTGCTGGCGCGACTGCTCGATGCGCGCTGCGCTGGCGTCCTGGCGCCCGGAAAGGACCCGCATGGATGCCCTTGAGCGGGAAAGCCGGCTGTGGCAGGCGCGCGCGGCGGTGGGCCAGGATCTGGACCGGCTTACCGCCGAGGCGGTGGCCCTGGCCCTGGACGCCGATCCTGGCCAGCGTGCGCGCGTGGCGGCGGCCAATGCCGCCAGCCGCCTGCTGCTGCGGCTGGTCGATCAGGTGGCCGATTCGGAGGCGAGGATCGAGGACGTGGCCGCGCTGTTCAGCTCGCGCCCGTTCACCTGGGATTTCACCGGCGGGGCAGGCGGCACGCGCATCGACGCGGCGCTGCAGCGCCTGTGCGTGTTGTCGGTTCTGACGCGGGCCGACGTCGAGCGCATGCGCGGCAAGCTGCACGGCGCTTCGCCGTGACGCCGGCCCACGCACGGAAAAGGTGGTGATGTATGGACCTGCTACTCGGCTGGCTTCGACTGCCCATCGTCCTGTGCGTGGCCGTGCTGCGGCTGTTGTCGTTTAGCGCCGGCATCGCCACCTTAGGCGGACTGCTAATGCAGCGCAGCGAATCGCGGTTCATCTGCTTCGTCGTGATGCCGCTCACGTCTTTCGCGTGCTACGTGCTGGCCTCGAAGCTGTCGGAGCAGTACCAGCGCGCGATGGCGCGGCGAGAGGCCGGTTCGGGTGCGCGGTGAGCGGGAGGCACTGGCGGCGCAGACGCGGCAGGTGGTCGGCATGCGCGCCGGCCGCGCGCACACCGGCGAGGAACTGAAGGAGTTGCAGGGACTGGAAAGCGTGGTTCGGCGGATCGCTTCGGCGCAGGGCTATGCGCTGGGCGAGTCCGCGCGGCCAACGCCCACGCCAGGGGCAAGGGTCTTTCCCCGGGCTACCCCCCCGATCTCGATTGGCGGCGGTCAAGCACGCCACCATGCCCGCTGAGGCGAAGCCTGCGGAGTCCAAAAGAGCCGCGCGCGATAGCGGGGTCTCCTCGTTTTCAGTGCAATAAGTGACGGTACGCAAAGCTAGCACT
>CAZEPA010000612.1:0-2840 GCA_964513955.1 uncultured Anaerolineae bacterium
GGCAGGGCGCCGGTCGCGAAGTCCGCGAGCAGCGCCTCGGCGCTCTCCACCGCGTCCGGCTTGTTGGTGCCGATGACGCCGTTGGGGCCGCGCTTGATCCAGCCGGCCGTGTATTCACCGACCTGCGGCTGCTGCGTCTCTGGGTTCAACACGCGCCCCTTCTGATTCAAGATCACGCCCCAGCTCTCCTTGAAGGGCACGCCCGGCACCGGCACGCCGCGGTAGCCAACCGAACGAAAGACCAGGCCCACCGCAATCTCCTCGGTTTCTCCGGTCGCTTTGGGGCGCAAGGTGCCCGTGTCGGTCGCCACGAGCTTGTTGTGCACCAGGCGCATGGTCTTGACCTGGCCCCGTTCGTCCCCAACCAACTCCGTGGGCGAGACCAGGAAACGGAAGATCAAACGCCGTGCTTTACCCGTCGGCTCGTGCCGCGCATACTCTTGCAAAATCTCAACTTTCCTGAACAGGGTGCGATCGTTGTTGCGATCCAGCTCGGCCTGGCTCAACGGGTCTAGCGTCACTTCGGCCAGCGGCGCGATCACATCCACATCCGCCATCTCACCCACTTCTTTGATCTCTGGGTTGGTGAACGCGGCCTGGACCGGCCCACGGCGCCCCAGGACGTAGACGGTGCGCACCTGGCTGTGGCGCAGGGCTTCCAGCGCGTAGTCGGCGATGTCAGACTTGAGGAGCTCTTCCGGCGTGCGGCACAAAATGCGCGCGACATCAATTGCCACGTTGCCAATGCCCACGACCGCGGCCGCTTCTTGGGACAGGTCGAACTGCAGGTCGCGGTAGTCGGGATGGCCGTTGTACCAGGCCACGAAGTCGGTCGCCGGGTGGCTGCCGATCAAATCCTCGCCCGGAATGTCCATGCGGCGGTCAGTCTGCGCGCCCGTCGTGTAGACGATTTGATGGTAGTGCGCCTTCAGCTCATCCACGGACAGATCCTTGCCGATTTCGACGTTGCCATAAAAACGAACATGCGGATTGGTGGCCGTCTTGTCAAAGACCGCGGTCACGGTTTTGATCTTTGGGTGATCGGGAGCCACGCCGGCGCGCACCAGCCCAAAGGGGGTTGGCACGCGATCGAATAGGTCAATCTCAACGTTGAGATTGACCTGCTTCAACAAATGCTCAGCGGTGTAGAAGCCGGTTGGACCAGCGCCAATGATGGCGACGCGTAAGGGGTTGCCGGCTGTACCTGGTTGTGTCATTCGACGCTCCTTTGCCTCGAACCGTGGATGGCCGATTGCCATCGAGCCTGCTTGCACACCGGTGTCTCGGGTTTAGCTGCCCAAGATCTCGATCTGCAGGCGATCTATCTCACCCATGTACGTGTCACGCTCAGCCTTCAGAATGTCGCCGATGGATACGATGCCGACCAACGCGCCTTCCTCCAAGATTGGCACGTGGCGGGTGCGCGTCTCGGTCATCGTGTGCGCCAACATGCGCAGGTCATCATGCGGCGAACCGATGACCATGTCCTTCTTCATCACGTCGCTGACGAGCCGCTCGAAAACGGCCTCATCGCTGGCCGCGCGACGGATGATGTCGTGCTCTTCCAAAATGCCGACGGGGTGGCGGTTATCATCTACCACGACCAGCGAGCCAATGTTGTGCATGGCCAGGACGCCGATCGCCTCCTTGATGGTGTGGCCCGGCTGGATCGTCGCCACGTTTGGGCCTTTCTTAGATAAGATCAGACTGGTTTTCATCGTACCCTGCTCCTTTTGCTGCCCTTCGTCTCGTTGACTCTCAGGGTTTCTATTCTACCACTTTGTAGACAGTTCTGCCACTTGGAAGATTGGAGAGCGGAGATCGAAGACCTGAAACGCCAACTCACTCAACTCCCGCCTTCCACACACCCGATCTCTGATCCCTGATCTCCGACCTCCCTCGCTCAGCGCGCCAATGATGGCGAATAGAGGCTGAGGGCCAGGGATTGGCTTGTGGCAATAACTGGACGTGTCACAGAATCAACAGTCCCAGATTCGTTTACGCTCGCATCCACCACACCCTCACCCCCCGCCGTTGGCTCTACGGTAAGATAGAACGAGTAGGTCTGCTGGCCTTTCATGGAACCGTTCCAGTAATACACGCCTTCTGTGGAGCTGTGGAATTTGAGAGGCGTGATCAGGGTAGTATCGCTCGCCTCTGCCCGCGGTTCACTTGATTGTAGGCTACCGACCGGAACTGCAATTCCCACGGTGGCAATCTGCAGATCAACCAACGGCGTTACTTCGTAGACCAGGGTCACCGGTTGGTTCAAGGTCAGCGTGCCCGATAGATACAGCCGGTTCTGGATCAACTCGGGTTGGAGCGGTATTACTCCAACGCTTGCTTGTGGCGAGCGCCAATGATTGGGTGGCGGGTCATGGCTGACCCACGTGTCTTCGCCTTCTACCAGGAGGTACAGGGCATCGAAACCGGTGAAATAGCTACCATAGGGTGTATCGTTACGACCGGAACCCATGATCTTGTAGTACCCATTCTCCAATATCCGTGCCGTGGCAGTGAAAACGTAGGTTTGGTTCAGCTCCATGTCTACCCGCCACTCCCCTGGCGCGCTAACCAGTTCCACGCCGGCCGGCAACACAAAGCTCACCGCCACATCGGTGAAGGCCATAGAGGTGCGTAGTTCCAACCGCAGCAGGAAAGGTTCGCCCACAAGCAGGCCTCCCCTCCAACGTTAGTGTTCCTTTTAGCGGCGAGCTGGCCCCCATACACGCAGCCAGCAGCAGCAATGTACACAGCCCTCCGGCCACCGCCGCCGCTGTGCTCCAGCGCCTTACCAGAATCATCCGTGAGTCTTTGTTCAACAACGCTATCATGAGATC
>CAZEPA010000613.1:0-2836 GCA_964513955.1 uncultured Anaerolineae bacterium
GCCATCCATCTGCGCCACCGTGGCATGCGTTTCCAGGGGCACATGCTGCACGTGCGGTACGCGGTATTTGTGCTCAAAAACGATGCCGCCCGCAGCTTCAACCTCGGCAAAGGCTTCGTCCACATTGCCTTTGCGCACTTTGAACCAGTTGGAGACATTGGTGCCTTTTTGGGGAAAGATGAAAGGCGCGTACTTATAGGTGATCAAGTCCGGATGCAGCAGCGGTGCATCCGCGCTGGCGCCGAACTCAGGGTCGAAGACCCCGGGCAAATCGTCGTACTCCACCGTAATCAGCTTGATCGCCTGCTCGGCAATCTCCTGCGATTCAGCCGCCACGCCGACGATCGGCTCGCCCACGAAGCGGACGCGGTCCACCGCAAACATGGGCCGGTCGGAGAGGTAAAGGCCAGTCAAGCCAGGGAAGTCCTTGCCCGTCACGACCACGCGCACGCCGGGCAGCGCCATTGCCTGGCTGACATCTAGCCGCGTGATCAACGCGTGCGGGCGCTCACTGCGCTTCAGCATGCCGTAGAGCAGGTTTGGTCCGAACTGCATGTCATCCACATACTGCGCCGCGCCAGTCACTTTGGAGCGGCTTTCGACGCGCGGGAAACTGGAGCCGACAATCGTCGTTTTCTTGATACTCATGCCATAAGCCTCGCTTCTTCCACCTTCTATGCCACGCGGCTGCGGTGCGCCGCCTCTTGGACGGCGGCCACGATGCGTGTGTAGCCCGTACAGCGGCACAAATTGCCCACCAGCGACAGCCGGATGTCATCCTCCGAGGGGTTTGGGCTGCGATCGAGCAGCGCCCGCGCGGCGATCAGGATGCCTGGCGTGCAAAACCCACACTGTGTGCCGCCCAGTTCGATCATGGTCTCTTGCAGTGGATCGAGCTGCGCATCGTGCGCCAGACCTTCCACGGTCACGATGTCATGGCCATCAATTTCGGGCGCCAGCACCAGGCAGGAATTGACCGGCGCGCCGTCCAGGAGCACGGTGCAGGCGCCGCATTCCCCAGCCGAGCAGCCATTCTTGGTCCCGGTCAGCACCAAGCGATCGCGCAATAGGCGCAGCAGTGTGTAGTAGGGCGGAACGTCCAGCGCATAGCGTTCGCCGTTGACTGTGAAGTTTACAAAATGCGTCATTAGGTCCTCGTTGGGCGGTTTTATATGGGAAGGCGCGCGAGTACGTTTTCGATGGCGCGGCGCGCCAAGACGCGTACCATGGCCTCGCGATAGGCGCCGCTGGCGCGCACATCATCAATCGGACGACTGGCGTTCATGACCGCCGCGGCGGCTGCTTCCACGGCTTCGTCGTCGGTGTCCGCCGCCAGCAGGGCCGCAGCCTCCGACGCCAGCAGCGGCGTCGGACCCACGGAAGCCAGAGCAATGCGCCAGGCGCTGCCAGACGGATTGGCAGGTTGGGGCCAGCCCAAGACGCCTACGCCAAGAAGCGCGATGTCTCCCACGCGCGTGCGGCCGAGCTTATTGTATACGCCGACCGCGGACTCGTGCGGCTGGGGCAGCGTCAGCGCCAGCAAGAATTCACCTGGCTGTAGATCGGTTTTGCCAGGCCCTTTGAAAAAGCGCATGAGCGGCAGGCGACGCTCGCCGGCCGGGTTGTAGATGACCGCGGTTGCGTCGTAGCAGAGCAGCGCGGGGATGCTGTCTCCCGCCGGACTGGCGTTGCACACGTTGCCGCCAATCGTGGCGCGGTTACGCAGCTGATACGAGCCGATCGTTTCGCACGCTTCGGCCAGCATCAGATACTTGGCATGAATCAAGGGATGGGCCGCAACCTCGTTCATGGTCACGGCCGCGCCGAGGGTCAGGCCATCATCAGGGTTGTATGCCACCTCTCGCATCCCGGGCAGGCCCTTCAGGTCCACTACGACCTTGGGGTGGACAAAATCGCCGCGCATGCGGATGATGAGATCAGTGCCGCCCTGCAAGATGCGCGCTGCGCCCCCCTCGGCTGCGAGGATGGCGCTGGCCTCCGCCGGGGACGCGGGTTTTACATACTCAAATGGTTCCATAAGGATGTCACCTCGTTTGTGACAGATGATGGGCGGGTGCCCGACGGGGCCGCACGCGCACCTCTTGTAGAAGACAATGCAAAGGCGCCAGAACGCTGCGTGTGACCAGGACTTGATCGTGCGCCCTGGCGCCTTTGCCCTATGAACTGGCCTCTGTTACTCCGCGGGGTTTTCACGCACGGCCGCGCCAAACCTGGATGGCGGGAACAGCAGGAATAGTACGTTGATCAGGATACCGACAATGGCCGCAAACACGATGGCCGGGATGCCGTCAGGGAACAGCAGCGGGACGGGGAATGGGAACAGACCATCTTTCAGGCTCAGGTTGCCGCCGATGCCGAGCACCAGGATCGAAGCGCCGATCGCGAGCTGGCCAGGATCAAACAGATTGACCTTCTCGGATTGGATCAATGCCACGCCTTGCTTGCCGATGACGCCAAACAGATAGATGGCCAGGCCGCCTGTAACTGCCAGCGGGATCGTGTTGACTAGGGCCGCCAGCTTGCCAATGAAGCCCAAGGCCATGGCGATGACGCCCGCGGCCATCAATACCGGCACAGAGTAGTTGCGCGTGATGGCCATCAGGCTGTTGTTCTCGCCGTAGTTGGTGCCGGCCGCGCCGCCCAAAAGACCGACAATGATGTCGTCAGAGCCATCCGCCACCAGGTTGAGGCCGATCAGGCGCTTGATCTCCAACGGTGTGCGCTTTAGATCTGTAGCCAGCTTGTCAATGTAGAGGCTCATCTGGTAGAGGTGCGCCGTGGACTCGGGGATGGTCGCAATGGCGATGAGAGCCAC
>CAZEPA010000614.1:0-2836 GCA_964513955.1 uncultured Anaerolineae bacterium
GCCTTTCTGCTGCCGGTACAGGCCGCAGCGCCCGGCCTGGACGAGCCAAGCGGGACCGGCATGTTGACCGGCCGCAGCCTGTGCTACAACGTTTATGAATGCGCCGATGGTCGCCATCTGGCCATCAGCGCGCTGGAACCGAAGTTCTGGTTTGAGGTGTGCGACCGGCTGGCGCGCCCTGATCTCAAGCCGCTCGGATTCAATCCGCAGCCCGGCGCTGAAGAGCGGATGACCGCGTTCCGCGCGTTCATCCGCAGCCAGCCGCTGGCCCACTGGCGGACCGGCCTGGGCGACGACGTCTGCTGCGCGCCGGTCCTCACCCTGGACGAGATGCAGGCCTTGCCGGCCGTGCAAGCCAGCGGGTTGATCTCCATCGAGCCGGCCAGCGGCCTGCCTCAAATCGGCTTTCCGGTCGCGCTGTCAGACACGCCCGCCGCCCCTGCACGTCCGGCCCCACGCCTGGGCGAGCACACGCAAGCGATTTTGGCGGAATTGGAGACGCGGTTATAATCGTGACCCTCAGAAGCAAAGCAAGCCTGGCCCGATTTGTGCACCCTGCCGCATGGCGGCTCTTGATCAATGGATAGCATCATAACGACGAACGAGGAAACCACGGTTGAATTGGCTGACGTGACCGATCCGCACATGACGCCGATCGGCTGCGCACTGCCAGTCGCGCGCGCGCTGCCGTTGGCCGTACGCCGCATCGTCGAAGCCCTGCATCCGGAGAAAATAATCCTCTTTGGCTCGTACGCTTACGGAAAGCCAACGCCAGACAGCGATGTAGATCTGCTCGTCGTGTTTGATACACTCGTGGCCCGGACCGAGCGGTTTCTGGCCGTATCTGAGTTGCTGAGCCCGCGCCCATTTCCTGTAGATATTCTCGTGCGCACGTCACAAGAAATAGCGACGGCCATCTCCAAAGGGGATTTCTTCATCAAAGAAATCGTGGATCAGGGAAAGCTGTTATATGAGCGACGTAACTGATCCGAAGGCTTGGGCCGACAAAGCTGAAGATGATTTCACGGCAGCGCAACTCCTTCTACGACGCAAAGAGCCGTTGACCTATATTGTGTGCTATCATTCCCAGCAGTGTGCAGAAAAATACTTCAAAGCGCTTCTCCTCGCCAACCGGTATCAATTTCCCAGAAGCCATGACTTGGTCATGTTGAATGATCTTTGTGCACAAGCAGGCATTCTTGTAGAAATAGACCGTACGCGCCTGGCTTTGTTGACTGACCACGCCATTCGCACCCGGTATCCCGGCGATGACCCAACGATTGAAGAGGCGCGTTCCGCACTGGAAACGGCCAAAGCCGTGCGACGTTTTTCACGCAAGTATCTCGGCCTTACAAAGTGAAGCCGGTAGCCAACTCTCAAAAGGGAATCCAAATCAATGACTGACCCACTTCGCATTGGCGTGATTGGCGGCAGCGGCGTCTATCAGATGGAAGCGCTGCAAGACGTGCGCGAGATCACGCTTGACACCCCGTTCGGCCCGCCGTCGGACGCCTACATCACCGGGGTGCTGGATGGCGCGCCGGTGGTCTTCCTGGCCCGCCATGGCCGCGGCCACCGCATCTCCCCCACCCAGCTCAACGCCCGGGCCAACATCTGGGGCTTCAAGGCGCTGGGCGTCGAATATCTGATTTCGATTTCGGCCTGCGGCTCATTGCAGGAACACATCGCGCCCGGCCACATCGTCATTCCCGATCAGCTCTTTGACCGCACCCATCAGCGCGCCCTCTCCTTCTTCGATGATCCGGCGGCTGGCACCGGCGGTCTGGTCGTCCACGTCTCCCTGGCCGATCCTTTCTGCCCCTTCTTGAGCAGCGTGTGCCTGGCGGCCGTGCAAGAGACCGGCAACTCGGTGCACCAGGGCGGCGTGTTCATCACGATCGAAGGCCCGCGCTTCAGCACTAAGGGGGAAAGCCGCATCTTCCGCCAGTGGGGCTGCAGCATCATCGGCATGACCGCGGTGCCTGAAGCGCAGCTCGCGCGCGAGGCCGGCATGAGCTACGCCACGATGGCGCATGTGACCGATTATGATGTCTGGCACGAAACCGAAGACCCGGTGACGGTGGACGCGGTCATCCGCGTGCTGCTGCACAACGCCGAAGTTGCCAAAACGGCGGTGCGTAACGCGGTGCGCCGGCTGGCGACGGCCGGTCCCAGCCCGCAGGCTGACGCGCTCAAGGATGCGATCCTCACCGACCGCAGCCAGATTCCCGCGCAGACCAAGAAACGCCTGGAGATGCTGATCGGGAAGTATTTGTAAACGCACATAGGCTTCTGAAGTCGCCCGGCCTTCGGAAGTCAGCGGGGGGTCACACCGATGCCAACGCCCAAACACCTGGACTGGCACATTGGCGAAGACACCTGGGGAGAGCACGAGACCGAATCACCGCAGATTCGCGGCCCATCTCGACCGCCCTGGCTGCTGATCGTGCTGGGAATAATCCTGCTCTGGGGCTGGTGGCGCGTCATCCGTCCGGCCGACGATCCGTTGACCTCCCCGACGCCTACGGTGGCCGCGGCCGTGACAGGGCCTGCGCGGCCCATGAGGGCAACGCCTCTGCCAACCCAGCCCGCCAGCAGCCGACTCTATCGGATTCAGCAAACCGAAAAAGGCGTTAACAGCCTGGTGGTGTCCAATTCGCTCGTGGGCAATGTGATCCGCCGACTGCCCGTCGGCAGCGCCGCGCAGTTCACGCTCTCGCCCGATGGCTCCAGGCTGTACGTGGCCGACTTCGCCGCCGCGGACAGTGCTCAGGGTCGTCTACGCCTGGTGGACACCCGCTCGTGGGCGATGCTGCGCCAGACCGAGCTTCCCAAT
>CAZEPA010000615.1:0-2835 GCA_964513955.1 uncultured Anaerolineae bacterium
CCATCTGGCCGCGAACGCAACAGCATGGAAGCCTCGCTCTACAATGCCCTGGGAACGCTGCACAGCCAGGCCGGTCACTGGCGCGAGGCGCTGGCCGCATTTCAGCGCCATTTCAGCATTTGCCAGGAAGCCGGTTACCTCAGCCGCACCGGCATCTCGCTCAACAACCAGGGTGAAGTGTACGAGCGGCTTGGCGCGGACTATTTCGGCCAGGCCACCGAAGCGCATCTGGCTGCGCTTGCCATTCATCGCCAACACGGGAACATCTACCTGGAGTTCCAATCGCTCCTCTACCTCGCCAGTCTGTCGCAGACCGTGGGCGACGCTCCACAGGCCCTGGCTCACTACGGCGCCGCCATTGAACGCGCACAAGCAATTCGCCTGGGCGTTTCCACCGCCGAAGCTCGCGCCGGTTTCTTCGCCACGGTCGCCAATGCCTATGCCTTCGCCGTGCTCCTGGCTGTCGAACTGGGACGCGTCGCGCTGGCTTTCGATCTGATCGAAAGTTCGCGTTCACGCGCGTTCCTCGATCAACTGGCTGCCGGCACAGCCGATCTGCCTCGCCGCCAGGAAGCGCCGACGCTCACGTTGGACGCGGTGCGCGCCGCGCTGCCCGCCGACGCGGCCATGCTTGAGTATTTCACCTGCGGCCTGGTGGAGGCCGACGATGATGGCCGCGGCCAGGGCGCCGCGGCCGAAACGGGTGTGCGCCGGCTGCCGCCGCCCAAAACACTCCTGTTCGTGGTGACGGCCGATGAAGTCGCCGTGCACGACCTGGGGCTTTCACCCAATGATCTGCTGCCGCGCCAGCGCAGGGCTGTGACCGAGCGTCACTTTCTGCGGCCCGCCATTCGGCGCGCCCTGTACGATCGCCTGGTGGGGCCGGCCGCGCGCCAGATGGCGGGCAAACGCCGATTATACCTGGTTCCCCATGGACCGCTGCATCTCATTCCCTTCCAGGCGCTCATGGTGCCAGACGGCGAAACGTTGCTGCGTGCGGACGGCCCTGAGCTGATCTACGGGCCGAGCGCCACCGCGCTCTTTGGGCGCCCTCAACTGGCCCGCGAGCGCCCACCGTCTGACGCTTCGTTGATCTGCCTGGCTTTGGGCTTTAATGGCAGCGGCGCGCAGCGTCTGCATTTTGCCGAAGATGAAGCGCACAGCATCGCGGCCTTACTCGGCGGCCAAGCCCTGGCCGGGCCAGCCAGTAAACGCGACGCGCTCTTCAGCCGCAGCATGGATGCCCGTTTTCTCCACATCTCCTGTCACGGCGAGTTCGACCCCGATACGCCTCTACAATCACGGCTGCACTTGGGCGCTGCGGAGACGCTCACCGCGCACGATGTGCTGCAGGGTCTGCAGCTTCAGTGCGATCTGGTGACGCTCAGCGCGTGCGAGAGCGGCTTGAGCCGCGTGCGCCGTGGGGATGAACTGATGGGTCTGGTGCGAGCCTTCACCCTGGCCGGCGCGCAAGCAGTCATCGCGACGCTGTGGCGGGTGGATGAGCGATCCACGCGTGTGCTGATGGAGAAGTTCTATTGCGAGGTGACGGCCGGCGCCAGCTTTGCCCAAGCGCTGCAGCAGGCGCAGATCTTCCTGCGCACGCTTCGGCGCGAAACAGCCGTCCAGTTACTCGCGGCGTCGCCAACCGAAGAAAGGAACGCCCTGACTATCGGCGAAGCGGCGTCGAACCTTAAAGGCTTAGCGGCTGACCCCGCGCCACCCGCATTGCCCGGCAGCGCCGAATTTCCGTTCGCCGATCCGTTCTACTGGGCGCCGTTCATCGTCATCGGCGATGCCCCCGCAAGACCGCCCGTGTGAAGCAGGCGCAGGCATAGCGTGGCTTCAACCGGCGAACGCCGCGGGCGCAATGGCAATCGAAATCTCAGCCAGAGCTGCCAGGGGAACCCCGCGCAGAATCGCTTGTCCAAACGCATCGGTCCGCTGAACCGCCATGACCTTATCGCCTTGCCGCCAGGTCACCTCACTGCCAGCCAGGTTTGGCCAGCCGTCGCGGCTCGGGATGTCAACGCTGACAGTCAGGTCAACCAGCTGCGGCTGCTCGGCCTCCGCATCGGCCTGGATAGTCACCTGCAGATCGTCCAGGCCCTCGGCCAGGGTCAGCTCGAACCCTCCGCCCGCATCGCTCTTCAGAAACGCGGGCTGCAGTCGAGGCCCTTGCAGACTGCGCAGCAGATCGGCCGAGAACTGGATGACCAATCGGCCCAGGTCGTCGAAATGCCAGGGCGGCCGCGCCGCGGGTCGCGGGAGATAGCTGAAATCGAACGCCGCCGGCAGCGGGGGCTGCACCGCGCGTTCGTCACTCACGGCAGCCAGCAGCCGCGTCAACTCCGCAGCCTCTTGCTGGCAGGCCGTGCAGGTCGCCAGGTGCTCAGCGGCGGCCGGGAAAAGCCTGGCAGCCGGTTGACCGTTCAACTCAGCATCCACAAACAGGGCTAGATCAGCCTGACAGGCCTGGCAAGCTGCTGGCGGTGGATCCTCTTCGAACACTGCTTCCAGAATCTTCTTGGTTGCCAACATGACGGCCTTTTTCTTTCTACGCGATCAATACAAATAGATGCACGAGGCGCGTGTTTTCTGTCTCACGTGCGCGTCAGGCGGCATCGAAAAGCCGCAGCACCTCACGCGTCAGCCCTGCGCGTTGCAGACACTCGCGCAGTTGACGCTTGCCGCGGGCAATCAGCAAGTAGACGGCGTTAGCCGTCGTGTTGAGCGTCTGCGCCACAGAGTCAGCGCGGCTTTCCTCCGCGATGCAGCCGACAATCGCCAGGCGGCAGCGTGCAGGCAGGTGATCCAGGCACGCCTCCACGATGC
>CAZEPA010000616.1:0-2831 GCA_964513955.1 uncultured Anaerolineae bacterium
ACGCCGGAGCCGCTGACCTGGGAAATTGCCAGCCCCGACAACGAGCGCGCCCTGACGACGGCCCACAGCTTCGAATGGAATCACAGCCTGGGTGAAATCGTCACAGCCCTGACGCGCACGGGTTTGCGCCTGGAATTCCTGCACGAGTTCGCCTTCTGCAGCGAACAACTGCTGCCCTGCTTGGTGCAAGGCCCCGACAACTGGTGGCGTCTGCCCGATCACGACGGCAGCCTGCCGCTGATGTTTTCGCTCAAAGCGGAACGTTGAGTGCAAAGTGCAAAGTGCATCGCGCAGAGGGCGGGGTGCAAAGCGCCCGCGTCGGAATTGCTGGATCGCGGCGGCGAAGTTGAACAAACTGTCATCTGGCAAGGTCGTGTTTTCATCTGAGGTTCATTTTGCCTGCGTATGCTTGCCGGTGGTGCGCCCAAGACTCATCGCCTGGGCGGGTCACCCGGCGCCGGCGATCGGTTGATTGTGCTCCGGGATAACATTCAGCCTTCCAGGCGTTTTCGCAGAAAATCGCCAACATTCAGCATTCACAAAGGACCTCACATCACCGCATGAACCAACGTCACCTGTTCGCACCGGCGCTCATCGTCGCGCTGGCCCTGCTCTTTGGCCTCAGCGGCCTGCCCATCCGCGCGCAGCAAGCGGCCCCGGCCCGCGGCCAAGCCGCGCCAGCCACGGGCTGGCAGATTCAATACTGGGCGCCGCCTGGCATCACCCTGCGCAGCCTGAAAATGATCAACACCCAGGTCGGTTACGCCGTGGGCGGCCCGGACTGGGGCTACAACGGCAACCCGTATGTGCTTAAGACCACCAACGGCGGCGTGGATTGGACGCGCCTGGCGTTGCCCGATGTCATCAGCGGTTGGCAGGGCGGTATTGACTGCCTCGACGCGCTGCGCTGCATCATCGTGGGCACCACCGGCCAGGCCAGCCGCACGACGGACGGCGGCCAGACCTGGGCCGTGCGCGGCGTGGCCTCGGATTACGGCGGCTATCTCTACGACGTCTACTACGCGACCGATCAGATTGTGTTGGCCGGCGGCACCGATGGCAAATCGTTTCGTTCGGCCGATGGCGGCCGCTACTGGAGCCAGTTCTTTCCCGGCGGCAGTGTGGTGGTTTGGGAGTTTCAGTGCTTCGGTTCCACCTGCTACGGCGCGGGCAACGGCGCCAGCCTTGTCTACTCGTATGATCAGGGCATCACCTGGTCGCGGCGCTTTGCTCCGGCCCACGACCTGCTCGGCATGACCTTCCTGGATGTCAACACCGGTTGGATGGCGGGTCAGCACGGCAGCATCTACTACACCAACAATGCGGGCCTCGGTTGGACGACACAACTGAGCGGCGTCTTTCCCGACGATCTCTATTACACCAATTTCTATGACATCGAGATGCTGAACGCGTCCGAAGGCTGGGCCGTCGGCGGCCGTGATGATCACAACGGCCGCATCTATCACACCGGCAATGGCGGCGCCTCCTGGACGCGCGAGGCCATGCCGGATACCGGGTTTGTCTGGGAAGTGGATTTCGTGGATGCCGGGCACGGTTGGGCCGTGACGCACGACGGCAAGATTCTGAGCTATGGCGGCCCAGCCGGCAACACGCCCACACCTGCGCCGTCAGGCACCGTGACCGAGACGCCGACCAGCGGCCCGACCGCGACCGGGACTGATACGCCCACGGCCGGCCCCAGCCCCACACCGAGCCAAACCCCGACCATCACGCCGACGCCCACCAATACCCCCACGTCAACGCCCACCCCGGCGCAGGGCGTCTGGCGCACGCAGTGGCGCGGCAGCGACCTGACCAATTTGAACGACATCGAGTTCATCAACCCGCAGACCGGCTGGGCCGTGGGCAGCGGCGGCCAGGTCGTGCGCACGGTCAACGGCCAAACCTGGGCCTATGCGCGCCTTTCGCCGGCTGACGACGCGGAGGCGGTGGATTTTGTAGATGCCAACAACGGTTGGGCGGCTGGCGCCCATGGCGACATCTGGCGCACCAACAACGGGGGGCAAACCTGGACTCAGCAGACCACGCCAACCACGCAGCGGCTGAAAGACCTGGTGATGACGGACCTCAGCACCGGCTGGGCGGTGGGGGAAGCCGGCGCGATCCTGCGCACCACCAATGGGGGAACCACCTGGTCCGCGCAAACCAGCCCGGTCAGCACGGCCCTGCAAGGGCTGGCCGCGGTGGATAGCCAGCGGGCGTGGGCTGTCGGCGCTCAGGGCGTGGTCATCGCCACCAGCAACGGCGGCGCCGCCTGGGCGACGCAGAGTAATCCCGCGCCAGCCTGGGCGACGTTCAATCGCGTAACCTTCACCGATGCCCAGAATGGCTGGGCCGTTGGCAACGGCGGCCTCGCGCTGCGCACCACAAATGGCGGCGGCAGTTGGAGCTTGCTGACGCTGACCGATTTTGACCTCAAGGCGGTGGCTTTCTCATCGCCGCAGAACGGCTGGGTAGCGGGAACGGAAGGACGTGTACGCCGCACCACCAACGGCGGCCAGACGTGGGCCGCCGTGGAGTCAGGCGTGACCACCGCGATCCTGGCCCTGGCCGCACCGGCCGATGGCGAGGTTTGGACGGCCGGCGCCGGGCAGTTCATCTTGCACAAACAGGGCGCGGCCGACATGGCGATCGCCGCGCCGTTCGGCGTCGCCGAGTTCAAGGGCGTGGATGCCGTGGATGCCAACCATGCTTACGTCGTGGGCGAAGAAGGCGCCATCGTCAAGACCACGGATGGCGGCGCGACCTGGAGCTACGTGCCCAGCCCCGCGCGGCAGTTGGACCCGGGCCTGGCCCCGGCCTGGCTGCGA
>CAZEPA010000617.1:0-2831 GCA_964513955.1 uncultured Anaerolineae bacterium
GATCAACAAAGAGACAATCCATCCAAATCGCCTTGACACCATAGTCAATGCCTCCAGGTCGAGATGCGTTGGCGCCCGAGCATGCGCCGGCTTGAGGTTGTGGGGATGTGTGCGTTTTGACAAGCATGAGATTGGGCTGCGGTCACTTTGGCGTGAGCGCGCTTGCCTGACAAAGGTGGGGCGAGTGGGACTCGAACCCACACGGACGGTTAATCCTTCGGTTTTTAAGACCGATGCGTCTGCCTGTTCCGCCATCGCCCCAACGGCGCCAAGCTGTTGTCTGTTTTATTCTACACGCATTGCCAAAAAATGTAAAATAGAGGTAAAGATGCCCGTTTTCTGTGAGAACACGTCATTGGCCTCCGGCCTGGTCGGTGGCGCAAGGGCGTGCCGCCAAGCGTCCACCGGCATTCCGCCGCAATACCGGCCGGCGCAGGCCGGCCTTGTGGCGGAGCGCCCGTGCGCCCCGAATTCATTCGGCGGCGGTCGGCGCAGGATGCCTCAGCCGCCATGAGGCAACGAGCATCTTGACGATTACGCGGGCAGCGCCTTTCAATTTTGGGGCATAGTCCACAACGGTGCCCTATGCAATCGGTGCCGCGACCCCAACGCTTGCCTGCAAGCGCCAGGTCGCCGGTTCGGCTTCGACGTGAGCGGCTCGACCGAGCTCGCCGAGGTCTCAGCCGAACGGCCGCCCGTTTGAAATGCACCCGTCCCGTAGGGACGCCTTGACTTGAGACCGGCGACGCCCTCAGCGCCCGTCGTCCCGTAGGGACGATTGAATGAGGGCGCCCCTCGTGGGTCCCGTGGCGATACCGCGACCACGGGGAGGAGTTCAACCGTCCCTACGGGACGGACACGAATGGCGCGATCATGGCTAAGGTCAGCTGTCCCTACGGGACAGGCCCCCTTGGGGGCGTAGCGCCGGAGGGGCTTGTACCTCGTAGCTGGATGGTCTTTGGCCTCCGGCGAGGTTGCTGGCCCGATGGCGTGCGCGCAACCAACGCCGCCCGACCGTGAACGGATCGGGCTACGAGGTGGAAGGCCCTATCGGGCCTGACAACCCCGGAGGGGCTTGCACCTCGTAGCGGACGCATTTCAGCAGCATGGCCCACGCAAGTTGGGCTTGGCAGTGGTTGCCGCGATTTCGATCGCCCGACCTGCCCCCAGTTTGAAATGCACCCTTACGCGGGCAGCACCTTGACCTCCGCCGCCTGGGGGCCCTTGTCGGTGTGTTCAATGCTGTATTCCACCAACAAGTCTGGCCCGATCGCGCCAGCGTCCGCGGGCAAGGCGCTGCGATGAAAGAAGAGTTCCTCGCCTTGCGGTCTGGTGATAAAGCCATAGCCGCGGCGCGCGTTATACCACTTGATCAGGCCCCGCTCGCGACCGATGGGCGGCAGCAGGTATGCGCAAGCCGGGCATAAGCGGAGCAGCGGCGGCACATCGCCCGCGGCGAGCTGCTCGCCGATCGTCCAGATATAGGCCACGCCGCAGCGTCGGCACTCATACGTGCGATCTATCGTTCCGATCATGATTGCCTCCAGGGGAATATGACCAACTGCGTTTGACAGATACCAGGTTCTGGGCTAAAATTGGCGTGTTGTTGGCGACGTAGCCAAGTGGCAAGGCAGGGGTCTGCAAAACCCCGATCGCCGGTTCAAATCCGGCCGTCGCCTCTCAACCAACTTCCGAGATTCTAACAGTCTCGGAAGTTTCTTTTTTGTCAGCCGTCAAGGGCTGAATTCCGCAGCCACGTGGGCCATGAGCTGATCGTAAACGGGCGCCAACGCGCGCCAATCGAAACGCATGACGGATGCGCGCAAGTCCGTGGGCGCAAGCAGCAGCTCAGGCTGCGAGAGCAGACGCCGCAGGCGCTGCAGCAGGTCTGCGTCGTCATCGTACAGGCAGGCGGCGTGCCAGGCAGGCGGCACGATTTCTGGATACACCAGGCGCCGCGGCAGCAGCGGCCAACAGCCGCAGTAGATGGCCTCGACAACCGCCGCGCCGAAAAACTCGTGCCAGGCCGTGCTGACCACGACATCAGCCTGCCACAGCCAGTAGGCATAGTCGGCTGGATCGGCGGCAAAGCCAAAGGTCAACAAGCGATCGCCCAAGCGCGCTTGGCCGCGGCTGAATTCTTCTGGCGCCTGGCGAAAATTCTCCCCCAGCAGGGCTACCTGAAACTCGAAGCCCTCAGCCATGAGGCGATCAAGGACGGCGAAAAAGGCCGCCGGGTTCTTGTCGTACTCCCAGCGCTGATTCCAGAGGATGATCGGCGCGGCGCAGATCCGGCGCGCCGGACGCCGCGCGTCGAAGCGCGCCAGGTCAAGCCCCAAGGGCAAAACCTGGCTGCGGGCGGCCAGGCGGCTGACCACGGCCAGGTGATTGTAATCGGGAAAATGCTTGAGCAGCCGCGGCAGTGCGTCAAACCACGCGTCCAGATGAAACTGGCTGTTGAAACAGATGCGCGACGCAGCGGCCATGCTCAGCAGGTTGATCAGCGCATAGCTCAGATCACGCGACTCGTCCGCAGGCAGGGGGTAGGTCAGTTGGTTCTCGTGTGCATAGTAGACGATGGGCGTGGCGCTCAGCGCGGGGCGCGCCAGGGCCAACAACGCCGGCAAATTGACCATGTCACTCACCAGCAGCAGGTCGGGCGCGGCGCTTGCGGCCAGGCGTTGATGGACTTGCGCGGCCAATTCCAGCGCGCCTCCGTGCATGCGCCATTTCCAGAAACGGCCGGCCATGGTCAACAGGTCCACCTGGTGTTGGCTGTGACGGGCATAACCAACGGCCCAGGCCTGGTGTGAGCCGGTGAAGTAGGGTTC
>CAZEPA010000618.1:0-2825 GCA_964513955.1 uncultured Anaerolineae bacterium
ACTGTTGAGCACTGGGGGCGTGCGCAGAAGGCCGGAGCGGGCCGCGCGGGCAAAGTCAAAGAAGGCGTCGGGCAGCGCGCACTGCGCAAACGCGGCCTCGCCGGCCGACCGTTGGCACGCCGGGTTGAGGCCGCTGATCGGGGTTTTTTGCAGCAGGACATAACCATCCGCCGCATCCAGCACGCGCCAGCCTTTTTCCACCAGGTTCAGCACGGCCGCCTGAATCTCGGCCGGATGACGGTCGGTGGCGCCGGTCACATCCACCAGCGCCCAGGTGGCCTCGCCGACGATGGGGAACTTGAATAACTTCTCGCGATGGCTGAAGTGCGGGTAGAGGGCGGTCGTCACACTGCCGGGGGCGGACGCGGGGACCTGCGCGGCAAAGCGCGCCAACAGCCGCGCATGCGGCGTGATCTCCGGCCAGCGGAACTCGCGCCCCAGCGGTGTATAGCCGGCGACGATCTGACAGCCAGCGGCGCAAAGGAGCAGCCAGGCCAGCACGAAACGCAGCGCCCCGGGACGACGTTGCAGCAGACGGCGGACGCCAATCACGGCGGCGACCGCCATGTAGGGCACGAGCGGCGCTGAATAATGGAATTCGCCGCTGAACTGGGCCGGATACGCGCTGAACAAATTGGCGATCAGCAAGGGCGCGCTGAGCAGCAGAATCTCCGGCGCCAGCAGGCTGAGGAAGCCAAACGGGGCCAGCAGTCCAACCAGATAGGCCAGCCGCGGCGTTTCGGTGGCGATTTTCCAAACCAGCGCCGGCTGCGTAAAGAAGCTCTTGATGATCGCGGCGGGCGAATCGCCCAGGGCGCCGTAGCGTGCAAAGTAGACCGACTGCTGCACGCCGTAGACCTGCGACGCGTAATGCGGAATGACGACAAAGGTTGCCAGGTAGAACCAGCCCAGGCTGAGCAGCATGACCAGCAGGCCGGCCGTTGCCGCCGAAAGGCGCGGCAGGCGGACGCCCGGACCAGGCGCGTGGGGCGTCTGCGCGGCGCGAGCGCGCCGCGCCAGCCAGGCCTGGCTGAGCGCAAATAGCCCCAACATGAAGGCCAGCAGCGCGGCTTCTTCTTTGACGCTCAACAGCAGCACGCAAGCCAGGACGAACCCCCACCAGCGACGGCGCTGCTGGCACCAGAACGCCAACAGGACGGGCGTCGCGGCCAAGGGGATGGCGTGAAACTCCGCCAGGTTGGCGGCCTGCAAGGCAGGAAAGAGCAGGTAAGCGAGCGCCAGGACGAACGGCAGCCAGGCTGCCAAGCCCGAAACCGCCGGTCGCAGGGTCGTCCGCGCCAGGGCAAAGAGGACCAGCGCGCCGCTGCCCAGCGCAACCGTTTGCAGAATCAGCAGGGCGCGTACGTCACTCCACACATGGAATACGAGCGAAATGGGCAGGAAGATCGGTTCCACATGGTCGGTCAGGCGCGTGCTGACAAAATCATCCTTGATTTCCTGCACGAAACGTCCCTGGCTTGTATTCCAAATCGCCAGGTCCATTTGCCCCAGGTCGGCCATGTGGGTGCCTAACGCCTCATGCGGCCGGATGGAGAGGACGGAAAAGCCGACCATGTAGAGCAGGACCACGAGCAGCACAGCCGCGCGCACGCGGTCGCTCGCCAGATGCCGCCCCGCAGCCGCCAGCCGAGAACCCAGCCGCGCCGCAGACGGGCTAGAACTCACGCCCGGCGATAAGCGCCTGGTCTGCGCCCATCGCCACCCGGCCGCCGCCGCCGCGCCGCCGATCTCACCGATGACCATCCACAGGCGGGCGACGATAGCGATGATGGCGGGCAGAGGCGCATGGAATACGGCCTGCAGCAGAAGAACGAGGATGCCCTCACGCACGCCCAAGCCGCTGGGCGTGAGCAAGCTCAAGTAGCCGAGAACGTAGGCAGCCGCATAACTGGCGATCAACCAGGGGGCCTGCGACCATGCGACTGGGGCCAGTCCACTCACCAAGGCGGTGAAGCCGAGGCCAAAGCCCAGCCAGACCAGCCCATAGGCAAGCAGCAGGCGTGCAAGATCGGCCACGGTCAGCGTAATACGCAGCGGCGGCCGTTTGAGCCAGGTCAGGGCCCGGTTCAAAGTGGCCTCCAGGATACGGGGATGGAGAAAAATCAGGCCCAGGGGCGCCAGCCAAAGGGCCGGACGCAAGCGGTCGAACCAGGCGCCATGTCCGGCAAGGGCAAAATAGACGGCAGCCAGGAGCAGCCCGGCCAGGGTAGAGACGGCCTGGTGCAGGGCGATGCTGGTGAAAGTGGCGGTGCGCGGGATGCCGTGCTGGGCCGCCATTTCGCTCATGCCCAGAAACTGCCAGACATTGCCGGGAATGTAGCGGATGATATTTGAGAGAAACCAGATGCGCGCCGCGTCGCCGTAGCGTAACGATCCGCCCAACCGCCCCAGGATGAAGCGCCACTGGTTGAGTTCGAGCAGCCAGGTGAGCCACAGCAGGGCGAGGGCCAGCAGCAGCCAGCCAATTTCGATATGCCAGGGGTACGCCTGCAGCTGCTGCCACTGGGATGCAATCAGCGCGCCCAGAAACACGAATGCCAACACAAAAACGGCCGCTTGCAGCCAGGGGCGCAGGCGCGCCATCAGTCGGCGCCTTTTCGGTTCAGGCGGGGGCGGAAAGAAACCAGGTTCCGTGGTTGGAACCTGGTTTCCGGTGACTGATGCTGGTGGCTGACTCATGACGGCCAGTATAACACCGCGCTGACGCCGTCACAAAATCGAGCGGGGAATGGTTTTCGACTTACTGCCCTGGCGTTTGACGCATAGGCATGGTGACGAACGTGACGCCCAGGTATGGTTTGGCC
>CAZEPA010000619.1:0-2819 GCA_964513955.1 uncultured Anaerolineae bacterium
GCTCTTCCAGCGTGTGGCGGTAGTGGTCGAACAGCGCATCGCCGTCCTTGGCCAGCAGCACCGGCCAGGCGTAGGGCGCGGGGATGGGGCTCCGCTGGTGGTACGGCGGGCGGCTGCGCTCGTCCGCCATCTTGAGGAACAGCAGGTAGGCGAGTTGCTCGACGTAGTCGCCGTAGCTCATCCCGTCGTCGCGCAGGAGTTTGCAGTAGTTCCAGAGCTTCTGGACTAGGGTGGACGCGTTCATCTACACGGCCCTCCCTCACTTTGCCTTGGTCAGGTTCTTTAAGGCGTCAGAAACCAGTTCGAGTAGCTGATGCTTTGTAATGGGCTCGTCCTTCTCTGCGACATCCGGCTGCCCGAAGAAACGGTCCGTGAGTTTGGCTTTCAGCTCGTCTTGCTTGTCGGGCGGCAGTTTGACCAGATACGCATCGATCGATGCAAGCTCCACTTGCATCTTTCGGTTGTACCTTTCGCGCTGCCTGTGCTTGTTGGACTCTTGCGCCGCGTAGAGCGCCGGTATCGCGATGACTAGCACTGTCGCGAGCCGGAAGAGGAATATCTTCCAGTCGATCTCTGGATGAATGAAACTCTGAAAAAAACTGAGTCCGGCCACGACGATCATTAAGCACATCAAGCCGAGGGCGATTCGGCGAAGAATGTTCGCCGCCTTCGAGTCGTCGTTAGCCGTCTTGGCGAAGTGCCCCGCCAACGAAGCAGAGCCGATTGCGCCGAGGATCTTGTCTACCTCCGCTCTACGGCCCTCGAAGTACTCGGTCTGCTTGTCCGCCTCTGCCGTAGCCCCCTGGACCATTGCTGCCCATTCCTTTTCCTTTGAGGCCGCGTTGGCAGCCCACTGGTCGCTGAGAGTCTTGAGCTGGCTGCTGGACTCCGATTGCATTCGACTTGATGCAGTCGCGAACCCGCTTGCCCGCGTCGACTCAGCAGTTGAATACTGCTTTTGAAAGTCAGCGATGGCCTGATCGAGGCGAGCTTTCTGCTGCTCGATGACTTGATCGTTGGCTACCAGTCGTGCCCGAGCCTGGGTGATCTCGCTAGCCAGTACATCGAACTCCGCCTTGAGTTGCGCGTGGCGAGTTCTTGTTGCTTCGAGTTCATCCAGCAGCTTCTTCTCGTAGACAGATGCCGCCTTGGACACAGCCTCGACGGCCCTCTCCCCGAGGATCTCAAGGGGCCGAACCACATTGATGACTTCGTCAACGTTTGCGTTTGCCTGCTGCAGGTGGGAGGGGTTCTTGTCGCCTGCAAAGTTGCCAGCGAAGTTGCGAGCATTTGTTAGCCAACTGCCAACGTTCGTCCATATGCCTACGTGATAGAGCTCGGGATCGAGCCGCTCAAATGCGGTCTCCAACAACCTAAGAAGCCTAAGAAGTCGTGCGTATGCGGCCAGATCAACCGCCGCCAGTCCTTCAGGATTGGCCGCTTCCAGTGCTCGCAGTGCCTCCCGCACTTTCTCCAAGGGCTGTTGACCTTCAAACGTTGTCCTCCACTGAGACATGCCCATCTCCTATCCTGAAGCTCAGCCGGTCTGGCCAAACGCTCTTTGAAGAATGCTGTGGCGCAGACCGAAGCTCGCTGCCTCGTTTTCGAGCACGCTCTCCTCGGCTGCCTCTACAAATGAGAGACGGCGATCGACCTCGGCCGCAATTTGCGTCTGAAGCGGCTTCGGAACTGCAGGCACAACAACGTTTGCCAAGTTCTTGCGAGAGATCCTCTTTCGAGTTGAACCCGCCTCAAGCGATGCCACTTGTTGCCGCACCTGTGGCGCATTGATGCAGTGCATCAGCCATCTCCGGTCAGCACGCTCAAGATCGGGCCTGACGATGCAGACATCCACGACAGTCACACAGTCCTTTGCGTCGCCTGGAAAGATGCAGGCGCGCCCGAGAGGATCTGGCATTCGCGCGACGAGAAGATCGCCGGCCTTCAGGAACGTGCAGCCCAAGGCCCCAGCCTTTTCGCGCGTCAGGAAGCGTGCTGACTTGTTGCGGAATTCACCATCTCCGACGTCTGCGAGCTGTACGAGCCGTACATCACCAGCCGGGTCCTGATCTTTCGACTCGACCCAGTCCCCGTCCACAAACAACCCGTCACCGCAGAGTTCAGCTAGTGGGATCGATCCGAATGGCCCCGCACCCGGGAGAAGTTCGCCTCTGGTTGCTGAAGTTAGGACGGCGGCCTTGTAGCGCTTTAGGTTGGCCTTGACGCGCTTGAGGTTGACGACGGCTTCGTCGAGGCGGGAGAACTGCTCTTCGATCTCGGCGACGATTTCGTCTTGCTGTTTGGGCGATGGCAGGGGAAGCGACAGCTGGCGCAGGTATTGATAGTGGCGCCCGTAGCCTCGGTCTGGCAAGGGCGCCGACTTCATCCAGTAGTAGAGGTACTTCGCACGCACGCCTTCAGCGGGTCGAAAGATCTTGATTCCGTCCGCACCTACGGCAAACCGCCGGTCGACCAGCTTGACGGCACGCGTGTGGTCTCCGAATAAGACTACTGGCAGCTCGCCGGTGAACGCGAAGTCCTCGTCGTTTGTGTAGCCGCCAACCGGAGATTGCCCTTGATCAATCACTGGGATGCGGCCGTCGGCCAGATAGTCGCGTTGCTTCACGCGCTTGCCACGATCGGACTGCGCGACGGCAGCTTTCTCGAACGGAACAAGCGGAGCAGGAGCAGGCTTCGCGCTCACGCCACCAACTCCCGATTCAACTCCTCAATCACCCTCGGCAACTCCGCCCCGAAGAGCTGATGCACCCTCCCCAGCCCGCCGCGCTGGTCGAATGGCGCGTAGCCGAAGTCCTCGG
>CAZEPA010000620.1:0-2811 GCA_964513955.1 uncultured Anaerolineae bacterium
GCGCAGCGCACAGCCGCTGACCTGTGCAGCGCTCCATTGAACGCGCGCGCCGTCGGCCAGCAAGCGTCGAAACATGCCTTCGCCCGAACAAGGCGCGTCCACCAATACGCAATCGAAACCGCCCGGCCAACGGCTGGCCAGGCGGCTGGGCGTTTCATTGGTGACGACGGCGTGGCGCACTCCCCAGCGTTCCAGGTTTTCGGCCACAATCGCCGCGCGACCAGGAACCATCTCATTGGCGATGAGCAAGCCCTGGTTGTTCATCTGCGCGGCCAGGTGGGTGGACTTGCCGCCGGGGGCCGCGCACAGATCGAGCACGCGCTCGCCAGGCTGCGGCGCCAGCGCTTCGGCCGCGGCCATGGCGCTGGGCTCTTGCAGATAATAAAGGCCAGCCGCGTGCAGAGGCGATTTTCCCAACCGCACGCCGGCCCGCGCGGCCGCGTCAGCGTCCACGGAGAAACCAGTTGGGCACCACGGCGCCGGATTGAGGTTGAGCGGCGCCAGGCGCTCGCGCAGCGCAGAGGCCGGCAGCTTGAGGGTATTCACGCGCAGCCCTAGGACCGGAGGCTGGGCATAGGTCGCTGCAAACGCGTCCCATTCTGCGCCCAACAGGGGCGCCAACGCATCAAGAAAAGCCTGCGGCGGCAACAAGGTCATGGCCGGGCAGCGCCAGCCTGTGCGAGCATCATTTTGGCCCTTGTCGAATGATTCATGGCTTTCTCCGTGCGCGGCTTGTTGGCGCAGCGCTCTGAACGCAAAAGGCGATGGCATTGGGGGGCCATCGCCTTTTGCAGAAGAACTGATGGTCGCAGGCTCAGGCGCCGTTCACCCGACTGAGCACCGCGACAACGTTTTGGCCGCCGAAGCCAAAGGCATTGACCAGCGCGTGATGAACCGTCTTGTGTCGGGCCACACCCGGCACATAGTCCAGGTCACATTCTGGGTCTGGCACGCTGTAATTGATCGTAGGCGGAATGATCCCTTCCGACAGGCTGAGTATGGCGCCAATGGCCGACAGCGCGCCGGCCGCGCCCAACGTATGGCCGATCATAGACTTGGTGGCAGTGACGGCCGTCGTGTAGGCGTGTTCGCCGAGCGCTTTCTTGATGGCCGTTGTTTCCACCGCATCATTGAGCGCGGTGCCGGTCCCATGCGCGTAGATGAGGTCAATGTCTTCCGGCTTAAGCCCCGCGGCCTTGATCGCGTTGCGAATGGCGCGCGCGGCGCCGTCGCCGCTCGGCTCAGGCGCGGTGATATGATAGGCGTCGCCGGTGATGCGGCCGCCGCGCACCTCGGCCATCAGCCGCGCACCGCGCGCCTGGGCATGGGCTTCGCTCTCCAGGATCATGACCCCGGCGCCTTCCCCGCAAACGAATCCGTCGCGTTCCTTGTCGAAGGGCCGGCAGGCGTGCTCTGGATCCTCGTTGCGAGAAGAAAGCGGTCCCATGCGGGCAAACGCCGACATCGTCAGCCGCGACATGGCAGCCTCGCTGCCGCCCGCAATCACCACATCGGCCTCATCGCGCTGAATCAAGTTGTAGCCTTCAATCAGGGCGTAGTTGCCGCTGGCGCAGGCCGCCGTGGAGGTCATGATGGGGCCGCGTGCGCCGAGTTCAATCGAGACGACGCAAGCCACCGCGTTAGACATCACATTGGGAACGAGGAACGGGCCTACGGAGCGCGGGCCTTTTTCTGCCAGGCCGATGGAGCCAGGCTCCATTTCGGTAATGCCGCCGCCGCCCGTGTTCATCAACACCGCCACGCGTTCGCTATTTTCCGGGGTAATTTCGAACTTGGCGTCGGCCAAGGCCTGATGGGTTGCCGCTACGGCCAATTGAATGGCCCGCGCGGTGCGGCGGGCCGTTTTGCGATCCATGAATTCACCGGGGTCAAAGTCTTTGACTTCACAGGCAATTCGCACAGGCAAATCGCTGGCATCAAAAGCGGTAATTGGGCCGGCGCCCGATTTGCCTGCCAGGAGGTTCTGCCAGAAAGTTGACACATCATTGCCAATGGCCGATAGCGCCCCCATCCCCGTCACAAAAACACGTGTCATGCCGTGATACTCCTCTCTCATACCATGAACGATTGCAGAAAAATTGACAATAGGCTGCATTATACCCGATTGTGGAGAAAAGAAAAACTCATCCATACTTGCCAGCCTGTAGGCTCCGGCGTAAAATACCTGGGCGAACTCACGACCGGTTGGCTCGATCTTCAGCCGGAGAGCAGCTGTAGGAGGTGTTTTCATGTCATCACGCCTTGAAGCGCTGCGCCATGCGTTCCGCACGCAGTTTGGCGGTGCGCCCTCGTTTTTCGTGCGCGCGCCCGGCCGGGTCAACTTGATCGGCGAGCACACCGATTATAACGAAGGTTTTGTGCTGCCAATGGCGATTGACCGTGATGTGCGCCTGGCGCTGGCGCCGCGCACCGACCGCCAGGTTCACGTTTTCTCGCTCAATTTTCAGCAGACCGATCGCTTTAGCCTGGACGATCTGCAGCAAACGCAGACAACGGCATGGAGCAACTACCTGCGCGGTGTGGCGTGGGCTTTACAAAACGCAGGGTTTACGTTGACGGGCTTCGATGCCGTCATCGAAGGCAATGTGCCGCTTGGTTCCGGTCTCTCTTCGTCGGCTGCAACCGAACTGGCGACGGTGACTGCTTTCAGCGCCCTGGGCAACCTGGCGTTGGACCCGGTGCAGGCCGCACTTCTGAGCCAGCGCGCCGAAAATGACTTTGTGGGCGTCAAGTGCGGCATCATGGATCAGTACATTTCGTCGCTGGGGCAGGCTGGACACGCGCTGTTGA
>CAZEPA010000621.1:0-2807 GCA_964513955.1 uncultured Anaerolineae bacterium
ATGAGATCTGTCATCTGCTCTGCCGAAAAGGCATGTTTGTAAGCCTGATGACGGAAGAAGTCCGAGCCTACCGTCAGGTCGTCCATGTCATAGACCAAGGCGCAGCCGGCTGACCGAGCGCGCTCGACGATATGCTCCACATGCTCATCCAGCACCGCTTGATGAAAAACGACGATGTCGTGATTCAAACGTACAGCGGGATCGCCTATCCAAACCACGTCGGCCTGCCAACCAAGCATGGTTAGCTGCTCTTGGGGATGATAGCAGCGATAGCGCACGGAGGGCATGTCAACGGGGAACCCAGACACAAACAGCACACGCACAACTCACCTGGCTTTAGGAGTTTGATTTGGCAACCGGAGCGAGTCCTATCTCGCGCAGCAACTGGCGCAGCCGCTGGTCCCAAGTGTGATCGCGGCGAGCACGGTTCAGGCCCGCCAAGCGGATGCGCAGTCGTTCCTCGGGCCGGCGTAGATAGTAGCGAACCTTATCCAGCAATTCCTCCTTGGTGTCGTAGCAGACGATCTCACGGCCGATTTCATAGTAGTCAGCCAGTTCTTCCTGATAACCGGTCATGAAGAAAGCGCCGCTCATCGGCCCCTCGAAATCGCGCAACCGGATGTGGCGCTTGATCTCGCCCGTGATCTCGTCCTTTACCTCGGAGATGTTGAGGCTGATGCGGCTGTGGCTGTACATCTTGACCATATCCTCGTCAGAGAGCAGCGGCCCACATGCGCGTCGCGGCAAAGGATACCAGGCTGGCTGCATCCCCATGACGCGTTGAGCGAACCGCTTCAGCTTACCCGGCACGCGGCGAGCGTGCCAGCGCCAGGGCTGTTGGTCTTCCCACCGAATGACATCCTCCCAGTGGGGTCCCCAGGCCCGTGCGTCGATGCCATGCCAGTTCAAATAGGCAATGGTATCGGGACGGTTAAGGTAGCGCTGTCCGACGAAGGTCACATCGAATTCCTCTGCCACATCAAATGGGCGATAGGTCTCAGGATCGGCAGCCATCTGGATGTGCAAAGGCCTGGCCCCCACCGCACGGTACTTGGGGACAGCCTGCGCCTCCGGTACCATGCACCAATCGAAATGGGGGGCGATTTCCGCAACCTGGTGGAACTGATGAGCAGCGTTGCAGTAGAAATTGACAGTTGGGATTCCTAAGGCCCGAATAGCCTCAATGGCCTCAGGTAGGACTTGCACCGAGGCCATATAGCTGAAGAATAGATCGAGACCATGCTCCTGGTGGAGGTGCTTTACATCCTGAACCAAGATTTCGCTATAACGTGCTCGTGCCTGAGCCGGCTGCGCGCCTGGCAACTGACCGATGCAGGCCATGATCTGCTGGCCGACATCAAATGAGGGAAAGAACAGATGCGAGGCCAGACGCTGAAACGCCGGCAGCAAGTTGCGCGTCCATACCTGTGACTCCGGCAGGACTTGCCAATTGGCGCTAGAACCCAAGTAGAGAAAGATTCGCATTGCAGCACAACTCCGGGAGACCGAATAAATTATCTGTGGCCTGGCCTGCTACGCAGAAACAGCAACACAAGTACAACAAGTACTGCTGCAGGTGTGACACCAAACAGCACGGTTTTCAGGGGACTAGTGTTTGCTGGCGGGGCTGTGCTGATCGACTGTGATTTGCTCCGGTCAGATAGATCACCATCAGCAGCTTTATCGGCGGTCTTGGTGCTGGTTGCTGGATCTGCTGTTGGCGCCACCGGTGTAGAGTCAGCCTGCGTGGCTAATGTGGGCGCTGTGACTGGATTAGCTGGTGCGACCGGCGCATCGAGAACACGGCTAGCATACCAGAGTAGACGATTTCCTTCCTCGAAAAATATATGAAAACGGTTGCCGTTGGAGACTGTGCCAACTGGGTTTTCAACTTCTGCGGGCGTGCAACATCTGTCCAGTTCTTCCGGCGAGACAACGTAATTCGGCTCCGACCATCCTGAGCCATCCCAGGCTACAGCGGCAAACGAACCACCGGTCTGCTCCACGAAATGCCACTTGCCTGACCCATCTGTGGTGAGCCCAATTCCTTGGGCGCCTTCTCCGCCACCCATGCCGATGCTCCTGGGCTCTGTCCAGGTGGCACCGTCATCATAGGAGAAGCTGATGTACCGTCCGCCAGTGCCGACACCGCCGCCGTACTTCTTGACCATGATGTCTCCAACCACCTCGAACCCGCCGAAATAATAGCCATCGATGAGTTGCTCAGGCATGCTCCAGGACTCGCCACCATCCTCCGAGCGAGCATACGCCAGCCCCTTGCTGATGCCTGAGCCCGATTCCATTTCCTGCCAGGATGCCCACAGCGCACCGTCAGGAGCAACTACGATGCCGGGATAGCCGACCCAGGTATCCGGCCTCACCTCTTGATAGATAGTGCCGACACTGTCCCAGGAATTGGCGCCATCCTCTGATTTCAGCAAAGTAATCGTATCCAGATCGCGGTTACTATAGGCCAGATACCACACGCCGTCAGAATCCTGCGCCAACCCCAGGGTAGTGAAAGGCGTCTCGTCGGTTGGAACGATGTCAGGCGGACTCCAACGGCGGGCGTTATTGAGTTGTGTTGCGTGCGCCGTGCTGTGCCACAGTTGTCCGCCGCTCATCCAAAACACATGGACGTAGTCACTCTCGTCAACGTCGGCGGCGAAGGGCCAGATTGAGCCGCCATCCGGCGACAGCAACACATCCACCGGTTCGGTCCAGGCATCATCTTGCCAGCGGCTGTAATAAAGCGCCATCGGCTGCCCCTCGGCCATGGAAGCACCCCAGAAGACATGAAGGTTACC
>CAZEPA010000622.1:0-2793 GCA_964513955.1 uncultured Anaerolineae bacterium
TCTCGCCCGCGTTCCTGATGGGAGCTCAGGCGTCATCCCACCGGCTGGGAGCGCAAGCGTCTCGCCCGCGTTCCTGATGGGAGCACAGGCGTCGCGCCCGCGTCCCCATCTCATGCGATCAGCCCCCGCCGGTAACCCTCGGCCACGGCCTGGCTGCTGTTGCGCACATCGAGCTTGCGGTAGATTGTGCTGAGATGATTCTTGACCGTCTTTTCCGCCATGAACAACTGCTCGCCAATTTCACGCGCCGTACGGCCGCTGGCCACCAGCTGCAGCACCTGCTGCTCGGTCGGCGTCAGCCCCAGGCGGCTGCCGGCCTCGCGGCTCGCGCGGCGGTAATCGCCCAAGACATGCTGCGTGACATCTGGATCAAGCCAACCCTTGCCGCCGTGCACGTTGCGAATGGCGTCCGCAATGCGCTCGGCCTTGGAATTCTTCAGCACATAGCCTTTGGCCCCGGCCAGCGTGACCGCGCGCACATCGTTTTCATCATCGGATTCGGTCAGCGCGATGACCTTGACGGCCGGATGGTTGAGCGCCAACTGCTGCGTGGCGCGGATGCCGCCCTTCGGATCGTGACGCGGCATGCGCAAGTCCATCAAGACGACATCCGGTTCGCGCTGCGCCACGCGCTGCAGCACCTCTTCGGGTGAGCTGGCTTCGCCGATCACCTCGATATCGCCCTGGCGCTCCAACAGGCGCCGCAGCAGCTCGCGGTGCAGCCCCATGTCGTCAGCAATCAGAACCCGAATAGGCGCCATACTTCCTCCCACATCGCCTGGTTGTGCCTGGCATCGTCCGGCTGATCGCGCAGCGGGATTTGGATCACCACGCGCGTGCCTTCACCGGGCGCAGACTCGATGTGGCATTGACCCCCCACCTGCTGCACGCGTTCGCGGATGTTCTCCAGCCCCCAGCCTTTGCTGCCCGCGGGCCACTCGGCCACTTCGGTCGGATCAAAACCAACGCCATCATCGCCAATCACCACGCGCAGCTGCTCATTCTGCGTCTCGATGGCAACCCACGCGCTGCGGCAGCTCGCATGTTTCCAGACATTGACCAGCGCCTCTTCCACGATATAGCCCAGGTGGCGCAGCGTATCGAATGCCAGCGTCGGTTCGACGGCGGGCAAGCGCACGTCCACCGGCAAATTGGTGTTGCGCTCAAATCGTTCTACAATACCATGCACCACCGGGAAGAGGCGAATCTGCGTCGGGTCATCGCGCAGCGCGCGCACCGTCCAACGAATGTCGGCGTGGATGTCAGAGGCCATGGCCGCGACGTGGTTCAGCTCATCACGCATGGCTTGCGGCGCTTCGGTCGCCAGCAGCTCGGCAAATTCCACGCGGCGGCTGAGCGCGGTCAGCCGACTAAGCACGCTGTCATGGATGTCCATCGCGATGCGGCGCCGTTCGGCCTCAATCGCAGCCTCTGCCTGCAGCGCGTTCATGCGCTCGACGCTGCGCTGCCAAAGCACCATCAGCAGCGCGATGAAGCCCAGAACGAGCGCGAGGACCGGGTAGGTGCTGGTGCGCAGGATGACTTCATCTACGGCGCGCTGCTCGATGACGGAGGCGAAGGTATAGCCGTTGAGCCACAGCGACGAAGCAAAACCGAAGGTGCTGACGCCGCCGACCAGGATCAGCAAGAGGCCGCGGCGCCAAAGCGTGGGCGAAGCCGGGATCGAGAAGGCGGTGGTCAGTACGGGGATGGCCGAGTGCAGCGCAAAGACGTTGCGATAGCCGCCGTCGGTGGGGATGAGGATCGCGCTGCACAGCAGCGTGTCGAACATCAGAAAGACGGGCGCGCGCAGCACGGTATCGCGCACAAAGAAGAGAACCATCAAACCGGCCGTGTAGGCCGCCATTCCCCACCACACCGTCATGATGATGCCCTGGCGCGCTTCGATCACCGGATGCGGGTGAAAGCGGGTCAACACCAGGGCGTAGGTCAGGGCCAGAATCCGACACAGCATGGCAAAGGCGCTCAACCAACGGTTGATGCGGCGGCTGTCGAGGTCAAACACCATCATGGGGCCATATTACGGCAAACTGCCAATTTGACGTCGAATCTGCCTGGAAAATGCAATACGGTAGGGCCATTACAAATCGGCCACCGCCTTGAGAAAGTCGGCCCCGGTTTCGTGGATTTCCAATTGTTCATCGGAATGCTGCTGTTTGTATTGCTGATTGGCTTCAACCGCAGCCCACAGCCCGACTTCTTCTTCAGCGTCAGTGCGCGCCGCGTTGATTTTGTAGTCAAGGAACTCGATGTAGCGCAGTAGCTCGGGCAGATAATCTGGCGGCAGCTTGCGTAGGGCCGTGATCACCGCTCTCTCATTGGCGCTGCTGGCTGCCCTGTTCTGTGCGTTCGTACTGGCTGTAACTGTCATCATCTCACCTCACCCAGTGACAAGTAAACGCTTCCAAAGCCCTCATTGACCGCCGCGAAGACCCGTACGCCTCATTCACGCTTTTGTATCCGCAACCCATGCGCATTATACGACCAACGGCAAACGCTTGTCAAACACCTTTGACAGCGCATCTTTTGTCGCTTACAATGCGACGGCGGCCTCGTAGGCCGCCATCTCTCAGCCAACCGTCATGGTAACACCCTGGCGCGCTTCAATCGCCAGATGCGGGTGAAAAATGTCTATTTTCGATCTGCAGATCACCCTCTTCAGCACCGCGCTTTACGCTACCTGGATATTCATAGACCAGTGGAAACTGCTCTTCGATGCCGGCGATGGTGTGACGGCGGGCCTGCTGCACAAGTCACGCAAGGTGCAGACCG
>CAZEPA010000623.1:0-2788 GCA_964513955.1 uncultured Anaerolineae bacterium
GCTGTGATGTACGCCACGCGCCTGGCCTTGCCCGGCATGATCGCGCGGCAGCACGGTCTCATCATCAACGTGTCGTCGGTAGCCGGCAAGGTGGGCACGCCCAGCGACAGCGTTTACGCGGCGAGCAAGTTTGCGGTCAACGGCTTTTCACAAGGGTTGCGCGCCGAAGTGGCGCAGCACCACATTCACGTGCTCACGGTCTGCCCATTCTTTACCAGCGGCACCGGCTTCAGCCGAAACGTGCCCGGACGCGGCTTCGAACCGCGCAATCCCCTGCGCCGCATGAGCGCGCGCCGTGTGGCGGAGCTGACCCTGCAAGCGGCGCAGCAGGGCAAACACGAGATCGTCCTGACCCGCACCGCACGACTGGGCGTTTTTCTCAACCACACCGCGCCAGGCGTGGTAAACTGGGGACTGGCGAGGGCCGCCCGCTTCTTGCGACACAAGTAAATGAGGAATGATGAATGCTGAACACTGAATTACTGGCGGCATCAAGGGATCCTTTCACCTCTCTCATTCAGCATTCCTCATTCAGCATTCCTCATTCCTCTCTACTGCTTCCGGTAGTCGTGCGCAAAGAGAACGCTGTTGAGGATGAAAAAGAAAGTCGCCAGGGCCAGCAGGGCCAGCAGATGCTGGGGGTTGGGCCAGGCGCCGATGAGGAAAAGGCGCTGGAAGGCCTCGCGGCCGTAGTAGACCGGCAGCGTGTAGGCCAGGTATTGGATGGGCAGGCGCAGCCCGCTGATGGGGAGGAAGAAGCCGCTGAAAAAGACCGCGGCCAGCAGCGAGATCATCGAAAGCTGCACGGCCTGGCTTTCGGATTGCGAGATGATCGAGATGAAGAAGCCAAGCCCCAGCGAGGCCAGCGTGACCAGCACGAGGGTCAGAAGAAAAGCCCAGAGACTGCCAAAGAATGGTACGCCCAGCACGCGAATGAGTGCGGTCAAGATGCCGCCCAACACCACGCTCAAGATGAGATAGCTGAGATACTTTCCCACCAAAATTTCTACCGGCGCAATGGGCGCGACGCGGAAAATTTCATCCGCGCCTAGGATCTTCTCGCGCACCAGAGAGAGCGCGCCAAAGGTGACGGCCAGGTGCTGCAGCAGCAGCGCCAGCACAGCCGGCGCATAAAAGTCAATGTAGCCCGGCGGCCGGCCATGCAGCCGCTCGCTGTTAATGTTGCGGATGTCGAGCGCAAAGGGATTGACCAGCACTTCCGGTGGGATGTCGCGCAGCAGGGTGGTCACCTCTTGCAGTTGATTCAACAGCCCACGCGCCTTTTGCAGTTGCGCGCGCGATTTGGGCACGTCGCCGCCGCCGGCGCGGTTGAGCTGCGTGCGAGCCTCGCGGATGGTTGCTTTCATCTCGGTCAGCGCCGCACGCGATGCCTGTAGTTTTTGCACCTCTTCGTCTGAGCCGCCAACGGCCTCGCCAACCGTCGCGTAAACGCTGCCGCTCAGCCCAAGGGCCGTGTCCAAGCCTACGGACGCGGCATCCACCTGCTTCTCCAGTTCGTCGAGCCGCGCCAGCGCGGTGGTCGTATCGCCATTACCCAGGGCTTGATCCAAATCATCCAGGCGCGTCAGCGTGTCCTGTGAAAACTCATCCAGGCCGGCCGACAGCGTGCGCGCCCGCGCCAGCCCTTCGACGACCAGGTCTTGGTTGATGCGCGTGACCAGCGCGTTGACCAGGTAGGCGGCGTAGTCCGCGCCCAGAGGGTCAATTTCGTTGACAAGTACCGTCAAGGTGATGGGGTGGCCGCTGCGAAATTCGGCGTAGGCATCGGCCGGAAACTGCGCCAGCACATCCACTTCTTTGTTGGCGAGTTTCTGCTGCCCGGCCGCGGCGTCGCTGGTGATTTCCACCACCTTGATCGGCCCGCCGTACGCGCCAGCAATGGACTCGATCTGGTTGCGCACCGCAGCGCCTTCGGGCACCACCATCAGCACCTTCACCTGGGGCCGCGCGCCGGTGTAACCGACGCCAAAGAGCAGCAGGATCAGAAAAGGGCCGAGGATGAGGGTCAGCACCAGCCGCGGCTGGCGCAGCACCTCCCAAATTTCCTTGCTGGGAAACGAAATCAAGCGTAGCAGAAACTTCGGCATGGCGCTTACCCTTGCTTCGCTTTCTCGTGCTGCTCGATCAGGCGCACAAAGACATCATCGAATTTCAAATCCACGATATCCACGCTGTCCAGGTCAAGCTGGCGCTCGTAGAGCGTTTGCACGATGAGCGGCAGGCGGGTTTGGGCATCGTCCACCACGACGCGCAGGTGATCGAAACCGCGGCTTTCCGTGCTGCGCACCCAGGGAAAAGCCTCCAGCAGCGTCTTGTGCTCACGCGTCATCTGATCGGCGATGATGTCAATTGCTTCGCCGCCCAGGGCGCGGGCGCGCAGCTCGGCCGGCGTGCCCAGGGCTACCAGCTCCCCTTTCGCCACAATCGCCACCGTGTCACAGCCATCGGCCTCGTTGACATACTGCGTGGTGACGAAGATGGTGCGCCGACCGAGGGACCTGCCGCCGGGGCCAATTCGTTCCTGATCGCGCAGGCTGCGGAATTCGTCCCATAACGCAGCACGCAGAATCGGGTCAATGCCGGCCGTTGGTTCGTCCATGTAGACGAGCGCGGGTTCATGCAGCAGGGCGCAGGCCAGCTCCAGGCGCCGCTTCATGCCGCCGGAGATATTGCCGGCGAGGGCGCGCTGATGCTCGCTCAGCTTGACCAGGTCCAGCAGCCGCGGCAAGCGCTGCCGGCGATCATGCCAGCTCAAGCCATAGAGCGA
>CAZEPA010000624.1:0-2784 GCA_964513955.1 uncultured Anaerolineae bacterium
GGCTGAGCGCGTTCCAGAGCCAGCTCGTCGCGGCCACGACGAGCAGCGCCGCGGCGGCCGCGGTCAAGAAGACATTCTGCAGCACCAACCCGAAGAACAGGAGCAGCACGCCCAGGACAATCCACGCGTCGCTAAACTGGGTGTCGCTTTCGACATCCATGAAGCGATGCAGATGAGAAGTTCGAGAAACCAGGCGTTGGCGGCCCATGTTTTTGAGTCCTTACGATGCACGGCCGCGGGGCGGTTAAACCGCCGCAACCGCGGCGAAGTCGGCCTACGCTGACTGCGCAGACCTTTGACTCAGCCCGCGGATGGCGCGCCGGCTGGCATCAGCGTTGGCTGATAGGCGTCGAGCACGCCTTCTGACAGCTTGAGGTCATGCACGTTTAACTGCAAGCGGCGGTTGCCGTTATACTCATTGGCTTCGAGCGCAAAAACCACGTCAAGGCGCTGACGCACCCGGCTCAGCCAGTGGCCCTGGCGGAAGGCAATGGCGTCACGCGGCGGTCCGCCGTCAGTCAGCGTCAGTTTGAGATGCGCGCCTTCGCCGCCGACGGTACGCGCCTCCAGCACTTTGCAGTCACGCGCCAGCAGAACCGGCGGCCGGTTGTCCTGGCCGCATGGCTCCAACTGCTGCAGAACCGCCAGCAGGCCAAAGTCCAGATCGCTGAGCCGCACCACGGCGTCAATGTCGAACACCGGCTGCAGCGTCTGCGGCCCAAGCTCAGCCGCGGCCACAGCCTGAATCTCTTCACGGAACTGGGGCAGGCGGTCCGTGCGGATCTTGAAACCAGCCGCGGCCTCGTGCCCGCCGTGGCGCTCCAACAGATGCGCGACCTGGTCGAGGGCGTGGGTGATGTGGAACGATGGAATGCTGCGCGCGGAGCCGTGACTGAAGTCCGGCCCGCGCTCGATAACGATGGTCGGCCGGTAGAACTCCTCGGTCAGCTTGCCTGCGGCCAGTCCCACGACGCCATGCAGAAAATCGTCGCCTTCGGCCAGCAAGAGCAGACCATTGCCGGGGTTGGCCTCAATTTGGCGCCGCGCGCGCTGCACGGTCTGCTCGGTCAGTTCCTGACGTTGGGTGTTCAGATGGCCCAACTGCGCAGCCAGCTCCGTCGCCTCGGTCTGATCCTGGCTCGAAAGGAGACGGTAGGCCAGCATGGCCGATTGGAGCCGGCCGGCCGCGTTGAGGCGCGGAGCCAGCCGAAAGCCGATGGCCGTGGTATCCGCCTGGCCTGTAGTGACGCCAGCCTGCTGCATAAGCGCTTGCAGCCCCACGCGCGTGGTGTGATTGAGGCGCACCAAACCCTGGCGCACCAGCTCGCGGTTCTCCTGCAGCAGCGGCACGATGTCGGCTACGGTGCCAAGCGCGACCAGGTCAAGCAGATCGCTTTCATCCAGGCTTGGAGGCGCGGCGCCGCGGGGTAGATTGGCATTCACCGCGCGCAGGAGGCCCTGCGCGACGCGGTAGGCCACGCCGACGCCGGCCAGTCCGCTGAAGCCGTAGCGGCAGCCAGCCTGGCGCGGGTTGATGACAGCCAGCGCGTTGGGCAGCGCCGCGCCGACGTGATGATGATCCGTGATGATGAGATCAAGCCCCAGCATCCGTGCATGATCCGCCTCGGCCAGCGAGCGGATGCCGCAGTCCACGGTGATGACGAGCGCAAAGCCTTGCTGGCGCAAGAAAGTCAGCGCGCGGTTGTTCAGGCCGTAACCCTCATCCACGCGGTGCGGGATGTACGGCTCTACCTGACCGCCGCACGCACGGAGCGCCTGCACCAACAGCGTGGTAGAAGTAACGCCGTCCGCGTCAAAATCGCCGTAGACCGCGATGCGCTCGCCCTGACGCAGCGCGCGGCGGATGCGCGTGACCGCTTCGGGCAGCCCTTTCAGGCTGAATGGATTCTTGACCAGGGTTGACCCTTGCAGAAACGATTCGATGGCGGCCGGGTCGCGCAGCCCGCGGTTGTATAGAATTTGCGCCAACACGCGGTGGACATGAGGCATCTGCGCCAGAAAAGCAGATGGAGCAGGCTCGGCAATCTTCCAAATTTTGGACAGCGGCGGCACGGATCAAACCTCGGTAAAGGGATGGCGTCTATTGTAGCACGTGAATGCTGTTCTGCCAATGAGTTAACTGGTTTGAGTCGGTGGGCAAAAAAAGACCGGATTTCCGTAGACGTGCGAAAACCCGGTCTCTTTCATTTGACCCGTAGGGTGTTAGCGGTCCCAACCGCCGTGCGCGCGCAAGGCGGTGATAGTCTCTTTGGCCAGGGCCGACAGCGCGACGTAATCGGTTTTGGCAACCCGATTGAGCGGCAGCTGTCCAGGCTCCAAGATCACATAGTGCAGCGGTCGCATGTAGGCGGTTAGCCCGCGGCCATGCGCCTCCAAATCTGCTTGGGTCAGCTCAATCCCCGGCTTCTTCTCCACAAAGGCCACAATGGCTTCGACGAATACCTCGTGCTCAACCCCCACGACGGCCGCGGCGGCGACTTTCTCGCGCAGTTCGCACAGGTAATCCTCCACCTGGGCCGGGTAGACCTGGTACCCCTTGGGCTTGATGACCCAGCGCGTGCGCGCGGTAAAGTGCAGGCCGGCATCGTCTTTGTAGCCGATGTCGCCGGTATAGAGGATCCCATCGGTGGAGATAGTGCGCGCGGTCGCTTCAGGGTTATTGACATAGCCCAGGAATGTTTGCGGCCCGCTAAAGCAGATGTCCCCAATCTCGCCGTCGGGCAGCTCGGCGCCGGCCGCCCCATCGGCCTGTATGGGTTGGCG
>CAZEPA010000625.1:0-2777 GCA_964513955.1 uncultured Anaerolineae bacterium
GGAGCGCCTGTCCGTGGTGCATCCCTGGCCCTGGCCCGGTCATTACCGCGTAGGCGCAGACAATGTGGTCATGCTGACGCGCCACCAAGAGACGGTGGAAGCGTTTACCTGGGGCGGTGAGTTGGAAATCACCACGGATGAGGCGCGCACCGTCTGCAGCTTGACGTCGTCCGCACCCATTGTGGACCTGGATGATCTTGATTCACTCGAGGATCATTTCGCCACCAGTTTCGACGCCGCGCTTGCGGGTTGGCGGTCGCAGTGGCAACGCGAGGACATTACCTTTGACGCTCACCTGGCCACGATTGAGCCGGCCGTGCTCTACGCCGTGGCGCTCAGCGAGATGGAGCAGCACATTCACCAGGTGCCGGTCAATGCTCGCGACGATCGCCACTGGCGCCTTTCGCAGGCAATCCATCAGTCCATTCGCCTGGCAAAGGAGGCTGGCGGCTGGCCCACGCCTGTCCCGACGGTGGCTGATCTTCTTGCCCGAGTCGGAACGAGCCGCTAGAGTGAAGCTGTAAACTCGCGCACGGCCGCGGCTACGAGGTCGCTCTGTTCGAGCATTACCATGTGCCCAGCCTCTGGCGCCTCCAGCAGCCGCGCCGCGGGGATCTGCTGCGCGAGGAAGCGGCTGTATTTAGGCGGCGTCAGCCGGTCTTCGAGGCCGACGATGATCAGGGTCGGCAGCGCAATCTGGCTCACCTCGCTGGTCACGTCGAAGGCGTTGCAGGCCGCGAAATCACCGCGCGTGACTTCCATCGGAATCGCCTGCATCGCTTGCGCATAGGCATCGAGCGTCGCCGGGTCCACCTGGCGTTTGTAGGCCCATTCGGCAATCAGGCGCGCGGTGGCCGCATAGTCGCGGCTGAGGCCGTCCAGAATGGCCGGTGAGACCGCCAGCCGCGCCCCGGTGCCCACCAGGATCAGCCCCGCCAGGCGCTCTGGCTGACGCAGCGCCACGGTCTGGGCAATCGCGCCGCCCATCGAATGGCCGGCCAGGATGAAGCGCGGCAGCCCCAGCGCATCCGCCCAGGCAACTACGGCCTGCGCATACGCGCCGATCGTCGTGCAGCCCGGGCCGGACGATTGGCCATGGCCGGGCAGATCCAACGCATAGACCGTCGTCGCGGGCAGGCGACGCAGCTCACCAGGCCAGTGCATATGCGTGCCGCCTGCGCCGTGAATCAACACCAGCGGAGGGGCCTTCGGCGCATCCGCTGGCTGACTGCGACGGTAGTAGATGGTGTCCTCGCCGTTCTGAATGGTTGGCATGGTCCTCTGGTCCGCAAGGGCGCCGAACACGTTCAGGCGTTCGGCGCCAGGAGTCCTCCACGCGTGGAGGATGGTTCATTCATGGCTGCCCAGGGCATAGGCTGCTACGCGGTGACCACGGCGGCGTCTGGCGCCTTGATCGCTGCGTAACCGGGGTAGCTGCGGTCTTCCAGGTCAGCGAGGTATTTCTCAACTTCCATGGCGGCCGCGCAGCCTTGCCCGACTGAGGTCGCAACCTGCTTGAAGCGCTTGTCCTGAATCTCACCGGCGGCAAAGACGCCGGGAATGTTCGTGCGCATCAATTTGTCGGTGATCAGATAGCCTTCTTCATCCATGGCGACCTTGCCCTCGAACAGATACGAATTGGGGAAATGTCCGACAAAGACGAAGACGCCGCCGGTAGGCAGGGTAGACGCGATCCCGGTCTTGACGTTGCGCAAGCTGACCGATGTGACCGCGCCTTTGCCGTCGTCATCGTTGATCGAGGTGACTACGGTATCCCAAATGATGTTGATCTTTTCGTGCTCGAACACGCGCTTCTGTAGAATCTGGCTGGCGCGCAGGCTGTCGCGACGATGGACGAGCGTCACTTTGCTGGCAAAGCGGGTGAGAAAGATCGCCTCCTCGGCCGCGCTGTCGCCGCCGCCGACCACCACCACTTCGCGGCCGCGGAAGAAGAAACCGTCGCAGGTGGCGCAGTAACTGACGCCGCGTCCGGTCAACTCGTTTTCGCCCGGCACCTCCAGCTTGCGCGACGACGCGCCCGTGCTGATGATGATCGCCTTGGCCTTGTACTCCATCTCATTGGCCGTGTGCACGGTGTAGGGAAACTGTTCGAAATCCACGCGATCCACGTAATCGTATTCGATGCGGCAGCCGAACTTCTCTGCCTGCTTCTGCATCTTCTCCACCAACTCTGGGCCGCTCAGGCTTTCAGGAAAGCCAGGGTAGTTTTCCACTTCATAGGTAATCGCCACCTGGCCGCCGATTTCATTGCCGGTGATCAGGAGGGGGTTGAGGTTCGCGCGCGCCGTGTACAAACCGGCTGTCAGTCCCGAAGGCCCGCTGCCGATAATAATCACATTTTCAATCACTGGCTCAACCGCCGGCTCGATCGCGCCGTGCCCGTTGCTGCCGTTGGCTCCGTTTTGACTCATGTTTTTTTCTCTTTCTCTTGTTGGTTGATACTCGGTCTCGATTGCTGCTGCCGGTTTAGATGGCTTGCCCCGCGATTTGGTTACATGTCGCCTAGTTCGTACAAGATTGCCGCCGCCGCGGCCAGCCCGGCCGTCTCCGCGCGTAAGATGCGCGGGCCGAGGCCGATCAGGCGCGCGCCGGACGCCGCCGCCAGGGCCGCTTCGCTCTCGGCAAAACCACCCTCAGGCCCGACAAAGAGGCTGATCCGTCCATTTGTCGCCGCCGATGACCGCCACGCCTGCAGAGTCTCCTTCAAGCCGCGCCCTCGCGCAGATTCCCACAGAAAAAGGGCGAGGCCAGCCTCC
>CAZEPA010000626.1:0-2774 GCA_964513955.1 uncultured Anaerolineae bacterium
GGCTCTGGTGAACTTGGGCACCCGCGGTCGCCTCCGCTGATGCCGCCTGATTGGCTGGCAGGATTTGCCGTGACGGTGACGTTTCCCGTGGCCTGGGGTGAAATGGACGCCCTGGGCCATGTCAACAACATCGTCTATTTCCGCTATTTCGAGAATGGGCGCGCTCAGTACATGACGCAGATCGGTTTCTTTGACGTGCGCGCCGATCGGCCGACCATCGGCCCCATCCTGGCTTCGATCAACTGCCGCTTTCGCTACCCGCTCACCTATCCGGACGAGGTGACGGTTGGCGTGCGCGTGACGACGCTGGGCGCTGACCGTTTCACCGTGCAGCATCGGGTGGTCAGCCGGCAGGTTCACGTGATCGCGGCCGAAGGCGAGGGCGTCGTCGTCAGCTACGACTACCGCCGCGGCCAGAAGGCGCCGCTGCCCGCGGCCGTCCGCGAGGCCATCCTGGCCCTGGACGGCGCCAGCCTGAGCCTGGCGTAGCGATCTTGCGCCGACACTGTTGTGATCGCGATACCCAGGAACGTGGTGTCGCATCTGGCATCATGGTTGAGGAAGGAGAACATCATGGCCTTTCCCGTGGCCGGCCCGCTGCGCACCTGGCTGCTGGCCCTGCTGGCGCTGTGGGCGCTTCTGCTCTTTGGCGGTTTTATTTTTGGTCAACCCGACGCCGCCCAATCGCAGCGCATCCCGACCTGGATGCGCATGGCGTCATCGGCCGTGCTGGTGGTGGCGGCCTGGAGTTGGTGGCTAGCAGGCGTCCAAGAGCCAGGGGTGGCCCTGTTGATTGCCGTCGGCATGAGCCTGGGTTTCTTGGGCGATCTGTTCATGGCCGGACTGCTGCCGGCATCGCCGCGCGTGCTGTGGGGCATGGGCGCCTTCGGCCTGGGGCACGTAGCCTATATCGCGGCGTTTCTGCGCCTCGCCAACGTGCTGGGCTTGACGGCCAACGGGCCGCGTGTGATCGCCTGGTTAGCATGGCTGCTGATCGGCGCCCTGGGCTGGTATTTTGTAGTCTTTCGGGGCCAGCAGGCTACGGCGCTGCACTGGGCCGCGCTGCCTTACGCGCTGCTGCTGGCCAGCACGGCCGGTTTCGCCACCGGCTTGGCGCTGCAAGCACGCACCTTCATACCGCTGGCCTTGGGCGGCGCGCTTTTTTTGACCAGCGACCTCATTCTGGCCGCGCAGCTTTTCAACGGATTGTCCTTCTTTTTGATCGGCAGTGTGGTCTGGCTCACTTACGGCCCGGCGCAGGCGCTGATTGTCGCCATATCGCAAAATCGTCCCTGAATACAAAGCACACGAGCGGTGCACCTCGTTGTGCACCGCTCGCCTGCTCTGTTGGAAAGGGCGAAGCCCAGTTCAGGAAGGTTGTTGAATTCGAGGCCGCAACAGCCGGCGGCCCGGCGTTACTCCCACTCGCGACGCCACCGCTCGGTCAGTTCTTGCATGGCGCGCGCATCCATTACGGTCATGAGTTTGGTGATCATCTGCACTTCGGGAAGCGCGCCTTCGATGTGCACCACCTCATTGATGACCGTGCGCGGCACGCCGTACACCTGGTACTTGGCCGACAGATGCGGAAACTCCGATGCTTCCACCATCGAGGCAGTAATCAAATCGCTGGCCACGGCCAACTCGTAGGCGAGCATCACGGCTCGCGGACAGTATGGTCAGGTGGGGGTGACGTACACCTGGATATGCACCGGTTTGGTCAGGCGCTGCAGTTCGGCCAGGGTCTTCGGCTTCAATTCGGTCTTGCCATGACTGACGAGGATGATCGTTTCGATCAGGGTACCAAATTCGTAGCCCGATGGGATGCCATAGAAGCGAATGCCGAAATCGGTGGGCGCCCGGCCGTCTTGCAGCACGGCCAAGGCTGGAATCTTGTCCACCTGATACTGCTCGGCGATGTGAGCATCGCCCACGAAGTCGCGCACCTCCACGGTGATTTTGTCAGAAAGCGCGGCCACTTCTTCAATCAGCTCCCGCGTTTCAGAGCAAAAGTGGCACTCCAACGCGCCGCCTTCGCCCTGCGTGAAAACCACCAATCTGACCGGCGCAGCCAACGCTTCAAACGCGGCGCGCACTTGTTTCTGCATATCTGCGTTGAGAAACGCCATAGACGGCTCCTTCATGGTCAGTCTGCATTGAGCGATTTCCGAAGTCCCATGCGGGTTTCGTTGTCCTCGTTGTGTTAGATGCAGATCGGGACGGAAGGTGACAAAGTTGGCGCCGCGTTCGTCGCGTGATTGAGTGTGCATGCCTACATGAGCACTCAACCTGCGTGCTGGCGATGTTACTGGCGGCGCCGATTGGCCGTCTCATAGAGTGACCCCCAACGGCGCTGATTGCGTCCCCGATTTGACCTGGAGATGATCATGTTTTTCATAACTTGCACCGAAACCCCCTTGATGGCCCGGCTCACGCCGCGCGGGTTGCTGCGCCGCCTGTCCTTGAGCCTGTGCGCCTTGAGCGTGAGCCTGGCCCTGGCCGCCTGCGGCGCGACGCCCACCCCGGCGCCGACCGCGGCGCAGGCGCCTACCCTGGCGCCAACGGCTGCGCCGACGGCCGCACTCACACCCACGAAAATACCAACACCGACCCCTGCGGCCACCGTCACGCCGACGGCCTCACTGACGCCGACCGAAGCGCCCACTGCGACCCCTATCCCCGCGGCGACGATCGCTCCAACCAGCACGTCATCGCCGAGCATTTCGGGTCAGCTTAACGGACTGACCCTCAGCCTGACAACCTGGGTTACAGGG
>CAZEPA010000627.1:0-2773 GCA_964513955.1 uncultured Anaerolineae bacterium
TGACTGGCTATCTGCAGCCAGACGCAGGCACAGTGACGATTGATGGGCTGGATGTTCTCACCGACACCCGCGCGATCCAGGCCCGCATCGGCTACCTGCCGGAAAACGCGCCCCTCTACCCCGAGCTTTCGGTGCAAGCCTATCTCAAGCTGATGGCGGACTTGCGCGAGATTCCAGAAGGTGAACAGCCCCGCCGTCTCTCGGAGGCCATCTATGCCACCGCGCTGCAGGATCGGCTGACGCAGCCGATTGGCACACTGAGCAAGGGTTTCCGCCAGCGCGTGGGCCTGGCCCAGGCCATCCTGCACAAGCCCAAGTTCCTGGTGTTCGACGAACCGACGGTGGGCCTTGACCCCACGCAGATCGTAGAGATCCGGCGCTTGATCAAACGCCTGGCGCAGGACAGCACCATCCTCTTCTCGACGCACATTCTGTCCGAAGTGGAAGCCCTGTGTGATCGCGTCGTGATCATCCTCAACGGCGAGATCAAGGCCGATCAGCGTCTCTCCACGCTGTCAGCCACGGCGGACGCGATCCTCGTCTTGCAAGCCAAACAGAGCGGCGTGGAGGCGGCCCTGGCCGGCTTGTCGCACGTCCGTACGGTAGAGCCGCTGGTGACAGCCGAGGCTTTCCCGGCCTACCGCATCGTGGGCGCAGATGCCAGCGATCATGATCTTTGTCCGGCCATCTACGACCTGGCGCGACAGCGCAACTGGCCGCTGCGCGAGCTGCGTCGTGACGTGCGCACGCTGGAAAGCGTGTTCAATCAGTTGGCGACAGGTGGATGAAACAACGATGAAACAGACTCTTTCGATGACGCGTAAGGAACTGAACAGCTACTTCGGGTCGCCGATGGCCCTGATTTTCCTGGGCGCTTTCTTGGCGGCCACGCTCTTTTCCTTTTTCTGGGTCAACACCTTCTTTGCGCGGGGCATCGCCGATGTGCGGCCCCTCTTCCAGTGGATGCCGATCCTGCTGATCTTCCTGGTCGCCGCGTTGACCATGCGTCAGTGGAGCGAGGAACAGCAGTCGGGCACGCTGGAGATTCTGCTCACCCTGCCGGTGCGCGGCGCGCAGTTGGTCATCGGCAAATTCCTGGCGGTGATGGCGCTCATCGGCCTGGCCCTGGCGCTGACCCTTTTCCTGCCCATCACCGTCAGCTTGTTGGGCAATCTCGACTGGGGGCCGGTCATCGGCGGTTACCTGGCGGCCATCCTGATGGCGGCCGCGTACGTGGCTATCGGCCTCTTCATCTCGTCTCGCACCAACAATCAGATCGTCGCGCTCATTGTCACCGTGTTGGTGTGCGGCGTATTCTACGCGGTTGGCTCACGCGGCGTCACCGATTTTGTGGGCGGCGCCGCGGCCGACATCCTGCGCGCGATCGGCATTGGCAGCCGCTTCGAGAGCATCGAGCGCGGCATCATTGACTTGCGCGACCTGGTCTACTACCTGTCATTAACCACCCTCTTTCTGCTCTTGAACATCGTTTCGCTGGACAGCCAGCGCTGGAGCCAGGGCGACAACACCCTGGCCTATCGCCGTAACTGGCCTGGCGGCGCTGAACCTGATTGTGCTCAATATCTGGCTCTATCCGATCAGCAGCCTGCGGGTTGACTTGACAGCTCAGCGCGAGTACAGCTTGTCGGCCGCCACGCGCGATCTGCTCAACAACCTGCAGGAACCGCTGCTCATCCGGGCCTACATCAGCGAGAAAACGCATCCGCTGCTGGCGCCGCTGGCGCCGCGGGTGCGTGACATGCTGACCGAATACCAGATTGCTTCCCACGGCAAGGTGACGGCCGAGGTGATTGACCCGCTGCAGGACGCGGAAAAGGAGACGGAAGCGAATCAAACGTACGGCATCCAATCTACGCCTTTGCAGGTGTCGGGACGCTATGAGGCTTCGGTCATCAATGCCTACTTCGACATCCTGGTGCGCTACGGCGATCAGAATGTCACCCTGAACTTCCGGGACCTGATTGAGGTTGCCTCGCAGCGCGATGGCACGGTGGATGTGCGTCTGCGCAACCTGGAGTACGATCTGACCCGTGCGGTCAAGAAGGTGGTGTATGGGTTCCAGAGCGTAGACAGCGTCCTGGCCGCAGTCAACGAGCCAGTCAAGCTGACACTGTTCGTGACTCCTAACACCCTGCCCTCTACGCTGCAGCCCGGCCAGGCTGCGATCGAAAAGGTGGCGCGCGACCTGGCCGCGCGTTCAAACGGCAAGCTGACCTTCGAGGTAGTTGATCCCGACGCGCCCACAGCCGCCATCAACCGGCAGACGCTCATCAATAACTTTAAGCTGCGGCCGATCCCGGTTTCGCTCTTTGCGGCCGACACCTACTACCTCGATATGATCTTGCAGGTGGGCGACAAGTCGCAGGTCATCTCCCCGTCCGGCGATCTGAGCGAGGCCAGCGTGCGCACGGCCATCGAAGCCGCGCTCAAGCGCTCGTCGAGCGGGTTCTTGAAGGTGGTTGGCCTGTGGGCGCCGCCCCCGGCGCAGCCTGACCCTCAACTGGGGCAGTATCAGCCTACACAACCGACCTTCAACGCCTTGAACCAACAGCTCAGCCGTGACTACACGGTGCGCACGGTGGATTTGAAGGACGGCCAGGTTCCTTCCGATGTGGATGTGATGGTTGTGGTGGCGCCGCAAAACCTAGACGACAAGCAGCGCTTTGCGCTGGATCAATTCCTGATGCGCGGCGGCTCGGTGGTGGTGGCCGCCGGCAACTACGTCATCTCTCCCGATCCCTTTGCGGGCAGC
>CAZEPA010000628.1:0-2771 GCA_964513955.1 uncultured Anaerolineae bacterium
GGGTATCGTCCCACTGCAACTCGAGGCCCAGTCTGGAATAGCGGGCGGTCATATCGGCCAGGAGATTGTGCTGTAGCCACGACCGCTCTGTTGCCAGTTGCTGCTGTAACTGGGTCACAATAACATCAACCTGCTCTAACAGACGGTGATCTAGCATCGTCTCAAGGGTGCGCGTGTCCATCCCAGCCGCTGATGGGGTCGCTGTCTGAAAACCGAGGCGCGACGCAGCTGAAGGCAGGGGATTAGCGACGGTTAAAATGATCACGGTATCACTCAGGTAGCTGCGCTTACCCTGGCTGTTCGTCAAAAAACCATCATTGAGCGCCTGCGTCCAGACGTCGCGTACAGTTGGATGACAGGCTTCGATCTGTTCGCACAGCACAACGCACCAGGGAGTTTGTGCTAGACGATCGAGCACAACAGAGTCGGCATAGCCCACATACCCGGGCGGGGCGCCAATCAGCATGGTGACATCGGCGGGATGCACGAAACGACTGAAATCGAGCAGCAGAACACGCTCGATAGAGCCGAACAGGCTTTCCGCCACAACAGTTGCCAGATCAGCGGCGGCGTGGACAGCGTCGCCTGCCATGAGAATCACGGCGTTGGGACGTGCAGGGCGCAGATCAAGGCCGCGGGTCGTGACTTCGAGTCGGTTGAGGAGCCGATTGCTGCTGTTTTCGTCCAGGCGCGTGCGGGCCGGCAGGCGCTGGCGCAGCTGGGCCAGGCCGGCGTCGGCGTCGGGCGGCATGCCGACCAGCCGTTCGGCCACGGCGCGCGCATCGGCCAGATCAACGCTCGCCTTGCCCTGCGTCACCGCATAGGCCATCGTTTGCTCCAACAGATCAATGCCTTTGTCGGGAAAGCGCCGATTGCGCAGGTAATGTTGGGCAAAGTCAACCAGCCAGCGCAGCACCGCATCGTCCAACTGAACATGGCTGGACTGGCTCAGCTCGTTGCGTAGGCTGGTCAGAATAGCGACCGTGTGCGCGATAGAAAGTTCCTGCACGCGAATGGGCTGGAAGCGGCGCTCGAGCGCCTCGTCTGGTTCGATGAAACGACGATACTCCTCGTCGGTCGTGGCGGCGATGCAGGCGATTTCGCCGCGCGCCAGCGCCGGTTTGAGCAGCGTGGCCAGATCATTGAGGCCCGGCATACCGCCGGCGCCGATGATGGTGTGCACTTCGTCAATGAACAGAATAACGCCATCCTGGCTCGCCTCCTGCAGGAGTGCTGCGATGCGCTTTTCCAGTTCCCCTTGAATGTGCCCACCGACGATCAAGGTTGAGGGCTGCAAGGCAAACAGACGTACTCCGTTCAGAATCGCCGGCGTCTCACGGCGCACGATGCGTTGCGCCAACCCCTCCACGATGGCCGTCTTGCCGACGCCAGCCGGGCCGACCAACAGGGGGTTGCGCTTCGTCCAACGGCAAAGGGTTTCGATCATCAGCTGGACTTCCGCCTCGCGGCCAACGATCTGTTTCAGCTTGCCATCTGCCGCTTCACGCGTCAGATCGCGACCGAACTGTTCGAGCAGCGGCGTGGGGCGACGTGTGCGCGGTTGATAGGACAGCGCGTCTGGCGTCGGCCCCGCATCCTGCTGGCGCGCATTGGGATGGACCAGCGGCGCGGGCGTCGGGCCTGGCGTCGCCCCAGCAGCCAGCGCATAACCGGCGGCTTGCAGAATGACCACGGCCAGGTCGCGCTCGGCAATGCGGTTCTTGCCACGCCCCTGCGCCTGGGCCTCGGCCTGGGAAAGCACGCTCGTCTGTGCGAGTGGATCGCCCGTGACGCCACGTCGCAGCTGATCCGCCACATAGCGCTGCAGGTCGGGCGCGCTCAGGCCTTGCGCCAGCGACTCCGCCATCGCGCCGTGCCGCTCCAGGAGGGCCAGAAGCCAATGGTTGACGCAGGTCTGCGCATGACCGCCCTGCTGCTGTTTCTGCACGGCCTCCTGCACCAGTCGCTGTGCGCCGTCGGCCAGGGGACGGGTCTCGGATGGTGATTGCGTCATGATGTGCCGCCCTAGCGCATCTGATTGACTAAGATGCAGGTCGTCACGATGAACGGTTCAGCATGACCTGGTCCTTGCCGGCGGCTTTCCTCAATCTGTTGGTTTAGCCCGGCAATGCGAGCTTCGAGTTCAGGAATGGTTGATGACATGCAAACGTCTCCTCGTCGAGATAGGATGAGTATAGCAGGTAAGTTCTTTCATGTGTCTACCAGAAGTGCGTCAAGTGACTGTCAAGTTTGTCCTTCTCGCGCTATTGCACGCGGATGACGATGTCGGCGATCATGGTGTCTGCGTCGCGGATTTGCCCCCAGAGGCGTATGTGATAATAGCCGGTCTTGCCTTCATGATCGAGACGCGTCGCAATGCTCCATCGGTTACCGTTCATGATGGGCTGTAATGCCGCAAACGAGACGGCGGGAGATTGATAAGTGGTTGGAAATGTTGCGAGTTGCTCGCTTGTCGTTGGTTGGGGAAAGGGTTCGTAGGCGATATCTGCACTCAAATTTGTCAGCGCCGACTGTACCGATCCCTTCAACTCAATTGCGCCGCCTACGCTGACTTGCCGCGGCCATGTTTCGATCGTTCCGTAACGCTTGACGAATTCCTGGGCGACACGCACGTCCCCAGTACGCGGATTGTAGGCGATGCCAATACCGACGTGAGTATGTGCAGCGTCCAAGATATTCTGGCGATGTCCTGGGCTTTTCATGAGTTCTGCCTGGGCATCGCGTATCACCTGTGGCCAATCGTTGATTGG
>CAZEPA010000629.1:0-2771 GCA_964513955.1 uncultured Anaerolineae bacterium
TGTGGGAACCGGCATTCCGACGCCAAAAATGGGCAATGCCAGGCCCGGGCGAATAACGGGCGCAACGACCAGGTCCGTTGCATGCTGTCATTATAACACACCTGGGGTCACAACCCAAAGAGAGGCCGGGGAGGAGCGCGCAGCCCTAAATTGACAGCAGGCAATGTCCGCGGTTATCATGGGCGCGTGGTGCAACGCCCTTCGGTGAGCACCCACACGGCGCATCGCTTGTTTGAGCACTGAACCCAATGTCGTCTACAGCCTTGACTCTGCATGAAAACATCCCGCTGATTGAAGTCGCCGATGGCGTACTCCTCGACGTCATCGCGGCGGATCCACAGGCGCGCAAGTTGATTCTCGTGCGTCTGTCTGATCGCGTGGCCATCATCGCGCCTGGCGCGTTCGATGCGCTGCTGGCGCGCCTGCGCAAGCTGGGGCATCTGCCGCAAGTCGTGGAGGAATGATGGCAACGGGTTCCTTGCGGTTCGATCCGTTTTTGCTCCACATACGAGCCGACAAACTGAAGAGCATGGCGCGCCTGTGGGGCGGCGGCAGCCAGACGCGCAAAGACGAGTGCATCCGTTTGATTCAGCAAAGCCTGGCCGATCCAAACAAGGTGCAAGCCGCCGTGGCGACGCTAACGCCCGCGGAGGCGAATGCGCTGGCGCTCATCAAGGCCGCGGGCGGCGCCATGGACGGTCGCGCGCTGAGCGTGGCCTTGCGCGCCAGCGGCGTCTCACTGCCCGGCAAAAGCTCAGCCCATCGAGGCGATCAGACCAATGTCCTCTCACATCTAATCAGACGCGGTTTGGGGCTGAACAGCAACCTCCGCAACCCCACCTACGACAGGGGCTACGACCGGGTTGAAATCTTTAGCGACGAACGGCTGCTCGCGGCCGCTGGCACGCTTGCCATGCGCCGTTTGCTCTCGATCCAATCGCACCGCCAGCCGCGACGGTTTTTCGGCGTCCTGCCGCGGTCTCGCTCAATCTGATCGGTCTGCTGCAAGCGATCGAGAACCAGGGCGGCATCGGCTTGACGCAGAATGGCGCGCCGCGCGTCAACGAGGTGCGCCGCATCGCCAAGGCCATGGGCTGGAGTGCAGACACGACCCTGGTGGACGGTCTACCTTTTCCAGACCTGGCCCTGGCGCTGATCTACGCGCTGCGGTATGGCGGCGTGCTCCACGAGCAAGCGAGGCAGTTCACGCCGGCCATGCCGGTGAACGCGTTTGCGGCGCAGCCGTATGCTGAACAGGTGCGCCGGATCTTCAACGGCTTCCGGCAAACCGGCGAATGGAATGAGGGTGGGTTTGAGGCTAGCTATCATGATACCTCATCCTTGCTCCAGGCCCGCCAGGCGCTCGCCGCGGCGCTGAGCGCGCTGCCGACCCCGGGCGCCAACTTCTTTGGCGTGGATGACCTGGATCGCGCTCTCTTCGAGCGCATCGGCGAGCACTTTTCTCTCCACTACTTGCCACCCGCCCCCTATAGTTATGGCAAAACGCCAGCCGTTGCGCGACAAGAACTGATGGCCTGGCAGGCGCGCGTGCGCAAAGCGTGGCTGGGTCGCGAACGCCCATGGATTGACCGTGCGCTGACCACGTGGTGCTATTTCCTGGGATTGGTCGAGTTGGGCCTGCGGGACAAAGCGCCCCACGCGCTGCGCCTGACCGATTTGGGGCGCGCGATTCTACATCCAGGTCATGCGCCTCACGAGATCCCCACGAAGGCCGAAGAGGGCGCAGCTTGGGTGGTGCAGCCCAATTTCGAGGTCATGGTCTATCTCGATCGGACAACCCCGCAGCAGTTGGTATTCCTGGAACGGCATGCGGAGCGGCTTCAGGCGCAGCAGCATGTCGCCCAATACCGACTCACGCGGCAAGCGATCTACACAGCACTGGAAAGCGGCTCAGAATTGGGCCGGCTGTTAGCAGACCTTCAAAGCGGGGCTGGCCAGCCGCTCCCTCAGAACATTGTCGCCGAAATCCGCGCGTGGGCAGGCCTGCGTGACCAGGTGACGCTCTACCGCCGGGCGCACCTGGTGGAATACGCGGATGCGACCGCGCGTGACGCCGCGATGAACAACCTGCCCGGCGTGGTCGTCGGCGATCGGTTCCTGCTGCTGAAAGCAGGTCAGGCAACTCAGGCTGACGCCTCTGCGCGGGTGAACTATGCCGCGGCGTTGGTCAGGTGCCTGGTGGCAGACGAAGATGGCATGTTGACGGTGACAGCGCCTCCGCCTGACCTGCTGCTCGATGCCCAGCTCGGCCGCTGGGCCGAACCGCGAGGCACGGGCCGATGGCAGTTGACGCGCGACCGTGTGGCGGCCGGGGTGAGGGCCGGACTGACTTTCACTGAACTACTCAAGCTGCTGGCTGACCGTCTGCTGTACCCCTTGCCGCGGCTGCTCAACGTGGCGCTGAGCGCCTGGACCGGTGAGCCAAGCGTTATTAGCTTGACCGAGATCGTCGTATTGCAGTGCAGGCAGCCGGCGATCTTCGAAGCCATCGTCTCCAGTCCCAAGCTTCATAGTCTTCGGCGCGGTGAACTTGCACCGGACCTGGTGGTGGTGGATCGAGCGCAGTTGGATGCCCTGCGTCAGCAGCTAGACTGGGCTGGGCTGGAGATCTCGGCCGAACTAACCGTCAAGCGGCGCCGGCGCGATCAGTCATAGGGTATTGGCGGCGGTTGCCTGGTCAGGGCTTGCTCGCTGATGAGGTGTGCCATTTCCTGCCGGCTGTCAGTCGGCACTCGGCGCGGTCTCCTCCT
>CAZEPA010000630.1:0-2768 GCA_964513955.1 uncultured Anaerolineae bacterium
CATCCACCACCGTGAGCGCGCCATCGGCGTCGTGATCGAAACGCGCGTTCCAGCCGCTGTCGCCCTCGCGGCCGCCCCAGCGCCCGGCCAACGCGATGATGTCATCGAGCTGCGTGTCGCCGTCACAGTCCACATCAGACCAGGCGCAGGCCAGCGCGCCCGCCAGGCGCAGCGTGGTGACGCTGTAGGGCGGAAACGTATACGTGAAGGTCGGCGTCACGCCGCTGACCGCCAGCGGCGCCACGCTGCCCAGGTTGACCGGCGGATTGGGGTTGCCGTTGTAACTCACGCTCGTCGCGTCGAGGCTGGCGCCGGCCTCGACGTAGGCAACGCCGCTGCCGCTCGGGAGGAAACTCTGCAGGGTGAGCGTAGCGGCAAGCGGCTGAGCCGTCTTGTTGATCGCCAGGACGGTGAGGCCGTTGTTGCCCAGGGCCGCGTACGCGCTGAAGGTGGTGGCCGCGTTGGCTGAATTGTCCAGCGCCAGCAGCATATCGCCCATCTGGCGCCAAAGCGGCAGGCTGAAATAGCCGGGCGTGCGGCGGTAGTTGTCCCAATTGAGCAGCAGGCCATAATCTCCGCCATTGCCCGACAGGCCATTGACGATATCCCATTGATTGGCCGCGGCCGCGCCGCCTTGCATCAACTGTCCCAGGGTGTCGGCCAGGAAGAGCAGGTTGACCGTCTGCAGCTGCAATGCCTCGGGCTCGGTGTAGTAGGCGTTGTACTCATTGGCAACGATGGACAAGCGTCGCGAGGGTGCGTAGGTCGCCAGCATCGCACGCACATCAGACAGAATGGCGGGCCAGTTGGTCGGCGCATCCTGCAGCAGCTGCTGGTAGCTGGTGTTGCCGGGTTCCAGCGCGTAGCGATGGATAACGTAGAAGTCAATGCAGGGACTGGCGTTGCTCAACACCGCCGGCCCCCAGCCGTTGTATTCGCTGGCGTTGAGCGCGCCCACGATGCCAACTTCGATCGTGGGATCTACCGCCTTCATGGCCGCACACATCGCGTTGGCGCCATCGTGCGTGGCGTCGCCCAACATATACTGGATGCCGTCATGCGTCCAGCTTGTTTCCCATTCGCCGTAGACTTCGTTGCCAATCTCCCAGGTGTGCACGTTCCAGGCATGAGCGACATTGGTAAACTGCACCCAAGCCGCGGCCTCGGCCGCCGTGCCGCTGCCGAAGTTGGCCGTAAACAGGGTCTGCGCGTTGAGGGCCTGCGCCAGGCCGATGAACTCCGTGGTGTTCATGGCCCAGGCGTTGCCCGCATTGCCTGGATCCCAGGCCGCCCAATGATAATCGTCCGCGCTGCTGCCCCCCGGATAGCGCAGCACCGTGATGCCGCCGGCCGCCAGTTTGGACACCGCATCGGCGTCCGCATGAATGTTGCCGTCCCAATACGCGGCGTTGCTGCCAAACAGGCCCAGCGATAAGCGGCGAACGCCCTGCGCGGCGTGAATGGTCAGCTGCGGCGGCGCCGGGTCCGGCCCGGTGAGGCGGATGTCGTCCAAGTAGAAGGCGGCGTTGGCGCCGCCGTTGACATTTTGCCAGTTGATGCGCGCAAAGGTGGACGCGGGCGTGGGCAAGAGATCAGCCAGCGGAATCGCCGCTTCGACCCAGGTGTTGGCGGGGACGCCGCCGGGCGGCAGATACTGATTCAACGCGACGGGCGGCTGCTCGCCGCCGCTGTCATTCAGCTGCACCGCCACCTGGATCACCTGACCGCCCACGCCGCCGCCGTGAATGGCGAAGCGCAGCGTGTCGTAGGCGCTGGCGGCAATCGCCGCATGACGCAGACTCAGGCCGGCCCAGGCGTCGGTGTAATGCACGGACAGCGCACGATCGGGCAGGCCGCTGACCGGGTCAACCGCGCTGAAGTCGAGCGTTGTACTCCAACTCCAATCCTGCCAATCCGCAGCCAGGGCATCGGTGTAGATGGGGAGGATGAGCGAGGCCAGTGGGCTCGCCGCAGCGTGCGGTGCGAGCAGCAGCAGGACACTCAGCGTCAGCAGAAAGCGACGTACCATGGGTTCGTCTCCAAATGAACGGGCACAGAATCGAGTGCAGTGATTCTACCACAAAAGTGGCGATTGTGCAGGCGATGGTTAAAAAGCAGGGGAAAAACCTCAATGTATGCGTGGAATCAATTCTATCTATCCAAATGGTTGCACCATCCCGCTGTGGTATAATACGGTCATCGGGCTGCCATTGGTATGGCATGACATGAGATGAGGGAATGGCGTATGCTAAATGAAACAATGACGAACATGCCTGGTCGGGCCAAAGCGACCGTACTGTTGCCCAAAGAGCTTTTGCTCGCCGTTGATCGCTTCCGTCCCCGCCACACAAGCCGTTCTGACTTCATAGAACAAGCTGTACGCACCTTCTTGGCGCAGCGTAAGCGAGAAGAACAGAACGCGCACGACCTAGAGATCATCAATCAGCGCGCGGACGAGCTCAATCAGGAGGCCGAGGACGTATTGACGTACCAGGTGGGGCTATGAAACGCGGCGACCTGTATCGGGTGACAAATCCCTCGGCACGCGACCCCAAGAAGTCGCGGGTCTTCGTGGTTGTCAGTCGACAGGTTTTGATTGACTCCCGTTTCTCCACGGTCATCTGCGCGCCTGTGTATTCGAATCACGACGGTTTGTCAACACAGGTGGCGATTGGTATTGCAGAGGGATTGAAGCACGATAGCAGCATTCACTGCGACGAATTGATCAGCCTGCCGAAGTCGCTGCTGACTAACTATATCGGCGCCTT
>CAZEPA010000631.1:0-2749 GCA_964513955.1 uncultured Anaerolineae bacterium
GAATCGCCCGATGCCCGGCCCGCCCCCAGTTTGAAATGCACCCTCGGCCCTTTCCGAAGACGCGGTCTTATGCTAAAATGCGGCCAGCCCGTTTTCACGAGGAAAGGAGAAACCCATGATTCGTACCAAGATTTTGCGTTCGTTGATGCCCCTGGCGCTCGTCCTGGGGCTGGTCTTGACCGCGCTGCCCGCGCCCGTGTGGGCCGCGAATGACCGCCCGGTCAAGTGGGAGAGCGGCGACACCTGGTCAGGCGCGCCGGGATGGGGCAGTTTTGCCAGCTTGACCGCCTCGGCAGGCACGTCCTACATCTTGACGACGGCCAGCAGCGCCACTGGCAACAAGTATCTGCGTTTTGCGGACGACACCAACACCAACCGCTATGGGCCAAGCGGCGCGTCCGATATCAACCTGGGCATCGAGACGTCCAACAACCTGCAGGACTGGAACGCGGGCAACAACAAGGCCTACTACGTCAACGTGGCCAGCACGTCCTACACCTACGTCTTCAAGACTGACGGCACGAACAATGGCAAGGTCATCGTCTTCGAGGTGCAGGGCGCGGTGCGCACGATCAGCTCGGTCACGCGCGCGCCGTCAGGCGCAGTGTGGCCTGGCAGCAGCGTGACCGTGAACGCGACGCTCAGCGGCAGCCAGACGACGGGGCAAGGCGTTCATCTCCGCTACACCAATGACGCGTGGGCCACTTCGACCGTCGTCGAGATGACGTGCGCGGGCAGCAGTTGCTCGGCCCCCATCCCCGCGGCCGTCAACACCGACGGCAAGACCGTCCAGTATTACGTGTTTACCTCCGGCGACGGGATGACCATCAGCGGCGCGGACGCCGACTACTACAGCATCAACCTCAACAACAACGGCGGCAGCAACTATGCCTACACCGTGCAGCCCGACGGCGTCATCGAGCAGGAGGTCGGCTCGACGCGCATGCTGGATCTGGCGCTCAACAAATCGGGCGACGACGACGCGTGCGAAGGCGACGAGAAGAGCGATCTGATTGACTTCGCCGCCTTTTCGTACGACACGTCCAGCGCTGCGGCCGGCAAGTGGTTCATGAGCTTCACGGTTGACTCCAGCGCCGGCCTGACCAGCGGCGTGCAGCAGGGTTACCTCATCGGCCTGGACACGGGCGCGAAAGGCTCGCCTACGATTGACTTGAGCAGCGCAGGAACCTGGCAGCGCAACGTGGCCTTCCCCGGCGACTACTTCATCGCGCTCTATCCCAGCGGCGCGGACACGCTGAGCTCCGGCCTGTACGACAGCAGCCGCAGCCTGGTCGCCAACACCACGGTCACCGTCGTCACCAAGGTGGTCAGCACGCGGCGCCAGATCGAAGTGACTCTGAGCGGCAGCGGCCTGCCCTCGGCCTTGACCGACAACAGCGCGGTCAACTTCCTGGTCCTATCGGTCGGCGCCACGGATGGTCACAACGTCAACGATGCGATCGGCGCCGGCCTCACGACGGAGTGCGCGACGGGCAAGACGACGTACACGCAAAGCCAGATGCAGACGAGCGAAGCGTCGTGCAAGGTGGGCGGTCGGCCGACCGACAGCGGCGCGAACGATCGTCAGTGCGTCAGCAATCCGCGGCGCGACACGGTCAACGCGATCAACGTCGGCGCGACCTGCACCACCACCACGGACAGCATCACGGTTGACGGCGCCGTGGACAGCGGCAAGTACACCCTGCTGGCCGAGGACACCTACGCCGGGCCGTATGTGGGCGGCCAGTCCGCGCTCTCCGATTTCGACGGCGAATCTGCCGCCTACAAGTATTACACCGACGCCAACGCCGGCACGTCCACGTCCGGCGCGGGCAGCAACCTCTACGACGCCAGCGCCAACGGCAGCAAGAAGGGCGCGGCCGATGTCGAACTGGTCTACGCGCGCGCGGACAGCAACTATCTCTATCTGATTGTCGAAGGGCCGTCCGCGCTGGGCGGCGCGGGCAGCATGGCCGGCGAGCCGTTCGACCGCTCCAACCTGTTCATTGCCCTCGACACGCCGAAGGTCAGCAGCAGCACCGACACCGGCGGCGCGGGCGCCAGCGAGGCCGCCAACGCGCCGGCGTCACGCCGCGTCAACTTCAAGGGTTGGGCGCCCGACTACGTGATCGAGGTGGTGTGGGCTGGCAGCGATACGCAGGCCGATAACGTGCATCTGCACCAATGGAGCAGCGGCACAGCGTGGACCAGCCTTGCCGATTTCCAGACCGTGCTCAGCCAGGCCACCGGCACAGGCACTGCCGCGCGTCTCTTTGGTCGCGCGGCGTTTGGCAGCGACGGCGACCGCAAAGGCCGCTACGAATTCGCCATCCGCTGGAGCCAGATCGGCGGCGTCATCACCAGCGCCGACCAGCTCAAGATTGGCGTCTACACCACCGGCGACAACAACCTGGGCGGCAGCAACGCCGACGACTGGGACGTTTTCGACCAGGGGCCGGGCATTGGCCAGGGCTGCACCGGGCTGGGCTGTCACGAACGCATCGGCGATGACCCCGGCGATGGCGACAGCAGCAGCCAGAGCGGCGGCGAGAGCGACGAAACCTCCTACGTGGGTCAGACCGACGCCACAGCCGATGTCGAACCGGCCAGCGATCGCGCGAGCCGCGATGTGGACACCATCGAAGCGTACTATGTCTTCAAACCCAACGCGCAGTTGATCGCCTGTGCTCCCCTGGCCGCGGTCCTGGCCGACTTCAGCGCCGCGCCGAACGGCAACGCCATCCGCGTG
>CAZEPA010000632.1:0-2175 GCA_964513955.1 uncultured Anaerolineae bacterium
GCTCAACGAAGGCTTTGCCACCTATTTCCAGTGGCTGTGGCAGGAGCAGAATGAAGGGTCGGCCGCTTTCAACTCGACTGTACAGAAAGTCTACGCGTCCCTGCTGGCGCAGGATGTGGGGGCGCCGCTGCCCCAGCAGCCGTCGGGCATGTTCACCGACGCCACCTACCAGCGCGGGGCATGGACGCTGCACGCCCTGCGCCTGGTGGTCGGCGATGACGTCTTCTTCAGGATCCTGCGCACCTACTATCAACGCTTCGCGGGCAGCCATGCCAGCACGGCCGATTTCATCGCCACGGCGGTCGAGGTCAGCGGCCAACCGGCCGTCGAGACACTGCTGCGTGACTGGTTGACGAATCCCAAGCTGCCCGCGCCCCCGGGGCTATCGAATCAGACCCGGTGATTGCCCTGCAAGTAGGTCACATCTCCGGCGTGACCGTCGTGCGTCACCCAATTCCCGTTGCGCGGGGGAATGCGCACCAGGTCAACATCTCCGGCGTGACCGTCGTGCGCCCCCCAATTCCCGTTGCGCCGGGGGGAATGCGCAGTAGGTCACATCTCCGGTGTGACCGTCGTGCGTCACCCAATTCCCGTTGCGCTGTTTACGGGCAGGCGGTTGCCCAGGCTTGCGCGGCCACGGTCACGTCTAAGATGTCAACCAGGCCATTTTTGTTAACATCGGCCAGCAGCAGGTAGCCCGCATCGCCGGCCGATGTGTTCCAGTGCGCGGCGACGGCCTGAATATCTTCGACGGTGACCGAATGATCGCGATTGAGGTCGCAGGGACAGGCCATGAGGCCGATGTCGCGCTGAGCCGGGATGCCGGCAGCCACCGTGATTGGGGCGTTCCAGGCTGTGGTGGCGACGGCGCCCCGCGGCGGCGTCTGCGGATCAGATAAATCGGCGCGCGCCTGGTAAACGCCAGGCTGAAGCGGCCATGTGTAGCCGCTGAGCGCGCTGGAAACCGTGCGCACCGGCGTCCAGGTTTGACCCTCACAGGCGCGGTCAATCCGGCGCGAGATCAGGACGTCAATGTTGGCCAGCCCAAAATCAGGCGGCGCAAACAGGGCGTCGCTGTTTTCATCACTAAACACGGCGCCGCTCAGGGGCTGCAGGACATTGCAGCGGTTGGAAAGGCAGTCGCTATCATCCTGATCGGTGCGCCCATCGAAGTCGTTATCGAGTCCATCGTAGCACGCGCTAGGCCCGCTTTCGGCTGAGCAGCTGCCGCAGATCGTGCCCGGCGACAAGGCGTCATACATCTCACGATAAGCCTGGTAGTACACCTGGGCCAGGGCGGCGTCGTGAATGATCAGCGTGTTCTCATCGTTGGATTCAGCGCCGCTGGCTGTCCAGTTGTACGAACCGGTGATGACCCGTGGATCTGGCCCGTTGACGTCAATCACCGCGAACTTATGATGCACCTTGCCGCCGAAGTTCTCGATCTTGATTGGAATGCTGGCCGAACACAGGCGACTTCTGAGGGAATAGGGACTGGCTGCACCCACGGCATCGAGCACGCCGCTGACTGACAACCCTTCCGTCACCGCCTTGCTGACCAAGATGTCGCCAATCGGGTTGCTCGTGATGAAGAACATCGCAAAGTGTATGGATTCGGTCGCGGACTGCAATTCAGCCAGAATGGCATCCTCAACCTGGTCGCTCGGTGAAAAGTATGACCGCACCGTCGTTCCGCCCAAGTTGAACCCATGCGTGGTGTTGTCCTGCTTGCACTCCCCGTTGTGACCCGTCAGCGGATGGAACATCTCCTCGAACTCGGTGGTATAGGCCTGCGCGATGTGGGGCGAACGAATCACCAGCGAGTTATTGGCATTGTAGGTCGTATCGTTGTTAGTCCAATTCATGCTGCCGGTCCAGACCATACTGCCGTCAATCACGGCGAACTTGTTGTGTTCAATCGAATTGGCGCCGCGCATGTCGTACAGCACGGGGATGCCCGCGCTTTCCAGGGCCTGGTAATGGGGCTGATAATTGGAGTCGAAGTAAGCCTCATCGTCGCCCATCACCCGCACCCGCACCCCGCGCTGATGCGCGCGGATGAGGGCATCGCGCAGCTCGACGCGGTCAAAGCCGTAGATAGACACGTCCACCGACGTCTGCGCGCCGTCGAGCAGCGTCACCAGCGCGTTGTCCATGGGCAGCGCGCAGCTGATA
>CAZEPA010000632.1:2185-2749 GCA_964513955.1 uncultured Anaerolineae bacterium
GTCACGTTCAAGGCTTCGAGCTGCAGGCCGTCGTCAATCGCACGGTTGCAGTCGTTGTCTATGAAGTCCAGTAGTTCGATGGCGCCAGGGTGAATGGCTGCGTTCTGGTCGTTGCAGTCGTTGGACTGACCGGCCTGGACCGGATTGGGGGAGTAGCGGTAGGTGTCGGCGTCGTTGTCGGCCAGGCTGTTTTGCGCATCGCCGTCCACCAGCCCATTTTGCCAGGCCGCCGGATTGGTGCCAGGCAGGTTTGGATTGACGCGCACCATCGTTTGTTTGGTGGTGTTATTGCCTGCATACCACGCGTCCACCCGGTCAATCAGCGTCACCCCGTCGCTCAGGCGCAGGTCTTCGCCCGTGTTGCCCAGCGCGCCTGTGTAAATCTGATCGGCGGTTGCGGCCGGTGCGCTGTTGTCAGACGTGCGCTCCAGAAGATAGTGCCCGAAGGGCGGAATGAAACCCTTGAGGAGTATGCTAGGCGTGCCATCTTGCGCGCGCAAGGTCCAGCCGCGCAGATCAATCGTTTGCGCCGTGGTGTTCAGCAGCTCGATCCATTCATCGCTG
>CAZEPA010000633.1:0-2746 GCA_964513955.1 uncultured Anaerolineae bacterium
ATGGGGCTTCTGCGGCCGGCTTTTCGCACCAACGGCCGCATCACCGCTGGCAGCAGCAGCCAGATCAGCGACGGCGCCGCGGCCGTTTTGCTCGCCAGCGAAGAGGGTCTCAAGCGCCACAACCTGACGCCGCGGGCCCGCCTTGTCGCCCGCGTGGTGGTGGGCAGCGATCCGGTGATTATGCTGGATGGCCCGATCCCGGCGACGCATAAGATCCTGGCGCAGGCCGGCCTGACGATCCATGACATTGACACGGTGGAAATCAACGAGGCGTTCGCATCCGTGGTGCTGGCCTGGATGCACGAACTGCAACCAGACCCGGCGCGCGTCAACCCGACCGGCGGCGCCATCGCGCTCGGCCATCCGCTGGGCGCCACGGGCGCGAAACTGATGACCACGATGCTGCACCGGCTGGAGCGCACCAGCGGTCGTTATGGCCTGCAGACCATGTGCATCGGCCACGGTATGGCCACAGCCACCATCATCGAACGGATCTAAAAGCCGATATCGCACCCTTCACGGCGCCGGCGCATGACAGGTCTGAAGAAGACCCGGCGCCAGCGCCGGTTTTTTTGCCTTCTGACAGGCCGTGCTTTGTCAACAAGGCAAGATTGAAGCCCGCCAGCGGCTAGGAAGCCCCTGGCTACCAAATGCAAGGCCCTACGGGCCTTCAGGGCAGCCCCGCAGGGGCTTCCGCGTCGTAGCCAGATGGCTTTAGCCTCTGGCGAGTTGTTTGCCTGCGCTGCTCGCACGCTGCTTAAGCCCGAGCAACCCCTGGCAGCCAGGCCAGCACGCGCTGAATTTGCGCATCCCAACAGTCCCATGTATGCCCCCCCGGGCCTTCTTCATAGAGAATTCCCAGGCCCAGCGCTTTGGCGTGTTCATGAAAGCGCACATTATCAGCGTACAGAAAATCCTCTGTCCCACACCACTGGTAAAGCTGCGGTCGAGGCACGCGCTGCTTGCTCAGGCGCTGCGCCAACGGGAACAGATCGTTGGGACTGCCGACCAACGAGTCAATTGGGCCAAAAATATGGCTCAGTTCGTCAATTCCGGCTTCGGCGTCGGCTTGCGCCCTGGCAACCAAATCGAGCGCGCCTGACAGACTGGCTGCGGCCGCATAGCGATGCGGGTAAGTCAGGGCCAGCTTGAACGCTCCGTAGCCGCCCATGGACAAGCCGGCCACATAGGTCTCCTCGCGCCGTGTGGAAAGGGGGAAAAAGTGATGCGTCAGTGCTGGGACTTCTTCGCTGATGAAGGTCCAATAGCGCTGTCCCGTCACCGTGTTGGCGTAATAGCTCCGCTGCACGGCCGGCATCACAACGGCCAGGTTTAGCCCGGCCACATGGCGCTCGATGGACGTACGGCGCAGCCAGGCCGTATGATCGTCGGACAGACCATGCAGAAGGTAGAGCGTTGGATAAGGCGGCCGTTCGTTGGTTGGAGGTACTGCGGCCTCAGGGGCTGGGGGGTCAGGGAGAATCACGCTCATGGTGGACATCAGCCCCAAAACTTGCGAATAAAACTGGCATTGAATGAGTGCCATGTACCTTTCCCTTTTCCTGTTGACTAATGGCTTTGCGCGGCATCGGCGCTCCCGCGACGGGAATGCGCTTGTCAGCGGGCGCTTGATACGCCTTCGCCATTCAGATCGGCAATCAGCCTGGCCACTGCCAGCTCCTTCGCCTTGGCCTCGACATCCACGGTGAGAGGCCAGCCCAGCCATTCCACGGGGAAATCCCCGACGTCAATGTAATCGTGATGCCGCTCCGGCTTCGGTCCACCCCACCCGGCAAGCGGACTGGAGATATGAAAGAGCGGCTCGGCCGGCCATGTCTCCCGCGCGCGTGCGATGATCTCGGCCACGCTCCGGCCATCAGGCAGGCAGCGGTGGTGATGCACATCGTAAACCAGCGGCACGCCGGTATCGGCACAAATAGGCAGGAGGTCCGAAGGCGTGTAGATCTTGTCATCGTTCTCAAGCGTGAGGCGTGACCGCACCGAGGCGGGCAGGCGCTCGATGTTTCTGCGCAGCGCGCCCAGCGCGGCAGCCTTGTCGCCGTACGCACCGCCGCCGTGGAGATTGATCACATCAGCGCCGACCCATTCTGCGACCTCGGCCTGGTAGTCTAGTTCGGCGAACGAATTCGCCAGGGTGATCGGATTAGGGGAATTGAGCACCACGAACTGATCGGGGTGAAACGAGAGCCGCAGAGCGTTGACGCGGGCAAACTGGCCGCAGGCTTGAAAGCGCGCCACGATATCCGCGCCACCCGGCAGTTCGTCCATCTCATACCCGGCAGTGGGATGCGTTTTCACAGGCAGAATCTGGCTGAGGATGCGGAAGGCGCCGATGCCATGACGCGCGCAAAATTGCAGCGCGGCCAGCAGCGCCTCAGCATTGGCGCGGCACAGCTCGGCGAGCCGCGCCAGCCGCTCTGGCTTGGGCAAGCGCAGCATCGCCGTGGCCGTCGTCACACGGAACTTGATCGGCTCGCGTATGAACTGGCAGCACAGGCCAAGCCGCAAAGGTGTGGGATGCGGCGGAAGCGATGTCTCTCTGGCTGCAGACATGTCACGTCCTCGCCTGCACACTGCCCAGCCCAACATCCACGCCGATGCCGCCCATACCGCCCACCACCAGATAAACCACATTGTGACCGATGCTCATCATTCATTCACCCTCATTTGTTCTACTCACGCGTGTTGTTTGGCTGCCTGACGGCGCGTGCAAAGTGCAACTGCG
>CAZEPA010000634.1:0-2740 GCA_964513955.1 uncultured Anaerolineae bacterium
ATCGAAAAGAGAGCCAGTCGTGCTACTGGGGTGTAGCGATTGATAATTGAAAACAGGGCCGTTTGATGATGACAAACAGGGCCATTTGACAATCGAAAATGAGGCCACCCCTGGATTCCAGGTATCAGGAAATCTTGGCGTGGCGGGGGAAGGGTTGGTCAACAGGGCTGCTCCTGCTTTCGTCGTCCGTCGCCGTCGCTAAGCCCCCACACGCGTGGGGGTGAACCGGTTGGCACCAGCTCCGGTGACGCCGTTTCTTGGTTTTCCCCACACGCGTGGGCGTGAACCGATGCCGCGGCCATGCTCATCACTCCGCGTCAACGTTTTCCCCACACGCGTGGGGGTGAACCGATTCCGCGGCCAACGCGCGCTGCCCATGCCTGCCGCTGGTCACTCGCCCGCGTAGTCGCCGGATGGCAAGCACGTCGCGTTTATTGTGGAGAAAAATGACGACACGGACATCTGGGTGATGGACGCCGATGGCTCAAACCGGCGCCTTCTAGTCGGCGGCCCGAGCGCAGATTACCTGCCCGCCTGGTCGCCGGACAACCAGAGTATCGCCTACACTTCATGGCGCGATGGCACTGAGGCAGTGTTCGTGGCCGCCGCGGACGGGAGCAAGAAATCACGAGTCAGCGCCGGTGACTTGACTGTCAGCTTCGCCTCCTGGTCGTCCAACGGCAAGCATCTGGTCTTTCATGGCCTCGCGAAGCGCAAAGGCGGCTCCCTGGGGCTGTTTGGGGGCTGAGGAAATGCTTGTGCGATCCCGTCGAAATTCCCGACGCATCGGGAAACGATCCCTGGACTTTGGGACATCGCGCGTGGTAGACTTGTGAACGTCACGCGGAGTGACTAACCTTTCGTCTCTAGAAAGAGGCGTCCTATGAAAAAGATATCCGTTCTTGCCATCCTGCTGCTGGCGTTCGTCCTGGCGGCGTGCAGTCCTGCCGCACCGACGGCTGTGCCTGTGGCTGCAACGACCGCGCCGACTTCTGCGCCGGCGGCTACCACTGCGCCCGCGGCCACTGCACCCAATCCAACGAATGCGCCCACCGAACCTAGCACCCCTTCCGGGCCCGCACCCTGGTCGCTCATAGCAGTTGGCGATTCACTCCCGTTCAACAGCCCGGACGACTGTCCCCACTGCACCGGCTTTGTCGACCGCTATGCCGCTGCCATCACCCAGGCTACCGGCCACCCCGTGAAGGTTCAGAACCTCTCCCAGCACAATGGACTGCAAACCGACGATCTGCTCGAAGAGCTGAAGACCGATGTCAAACGGCGCGAGGCGCTCGCCAATGCGGACATCATTATCGTCAGCATCGGCAACAACGACACACCCTGGAACCGCGACGACGACCCATGCGACGGGGCGGGCTATCCCGTCTGGTCGAAGTTCAACCCGACCTGCGCGGCTGCAGCGGCGGAGATTTTCCGACCGAAACTCGAGAGCGTCTTCTCCCAGATCGTCGCCCTGCGGGCCGGCAAGCCAACCATTTTCCGGACGATCAACGGGTATAATGACTGGCTCGGGGGAATAGACCAAGACAGTGGCAGCGTTACCCCGCCCGAAGCCACGACCCCCACGCGACTCGTCCTTGACGCCTGGAGCGCAATGACCTGCAAAGCCGCGGAAGCGAACGGCTTTGCCTGCGCGGACACCTATCATGCATTCAATGGCCCCGATGGTCTGAAGCCTATAGCAGGCGACCTTACCGCCACCAAAGCGAACGGACACCCCTCGGACAAGGGCAACGAGGTCATCGCGCGCGTTCTGGCGGACCTCGGCTATGCTCCGCTCGTTCCGACAGCAACATCGGCGGCCACACCAACGGTTGTGCCCGCCAAACCCGCCGCGGCTGAAGCGCCTACATTCGAGGGGCTTTCCAGCGGCCTGGACAATGCCAAGCAAGCCCGCATCCGCGCCGTCAGCGCCGTGATGGACGCGCCAGGGGTAGATGTCTATGTCAATGGCTTACCCGTGGTCAACGGCGGGAAAACGCGACAAAACATGGGGGATGGCTGGTTCAGCGGTTGGATTTACGTCACCCCGGGCACCTATACCGTCGCGCTCGTGGCGCACGACGGGACGGTAGACCAGGCGTTGTTTGCCCCTGTGGCGGTCAATGCGGAGGCGGGACATCGCTATACTGTGGCGGCGGTCGGCCAACTGGCGGAGAAAAACGTCAAGCCGGTGGTCCTCGATGAGACGGCGCTGGAGGCCGGCATTGGCGTCAAATCCACCGACACGGTGGCCGTTGAATTCAATTACCTAAAGGGGGCAGACGGCATCGATGAACTAGCCGATGGCAAGTCGTTAGCGCAGAACATAAAATACGGCGAGGCGCGGGCGTATCTCTCGAACTTCGACAATGCCCACTTCAAGTCCCTTGTGACTGGCAAAGCGGATGGCCTACTGGGGGAGGGAGACGATTGGGATGCACCTGCGTCCAGCATGGTCCTCCCCTGGTATGGCGACTTTCCAGGCAATGTTTCGGGCGGCAACTCATCACAGCGCACCAGCGAGTTGAACATGCTTGACTTTCTGTCCTCGTTCAACAGCCATCATGTGGTCGTGGATGGGCATTTGCTGACGTTCAATACCATACTGGCTGCCATCAACAAGGCCGGGATGCACGACCAGTTCGCCAAGGGCGGCCCCTATTTCTTCTACGCACCCCCCGATGAGGTGTTCGCCGCGCTGCCCGCAGACCAGCGGAATGCGCTGCTCAATGATCCG
>CAZEPA010000635.1:0-2724 GCA_964513955.1 uncultured Anaerolineae bacterium
AACGAAGTTGATGTCATTTTACCTGACTTCTGATAGGATGTCAATTGTACAAATCGCCGCAAGTATGTCACGAATTGCAGACCTTTGCTGATTGGCAAGCACTGCGTGGTGAGCGCCGTGGGGCCGGATGCAGCCGACGCGTGTTCCCAAAAAACAATTGGCAGCAAGATTGCGGAAGCAAGAAGCCAGGCGGCCTATACTTTGCCTCCATGAATGCAATTTGCATTTTGGACGCGGACGCTTGATTCAGGCAAGGAAGGTGCAGAGAGAGAACGATGATAACGCTCAACTGGAGTGCATTTCAGGAACTCACCGCCAACGACGACCAAGACCGCGAGCGAATTTACATCCGCCCCATCCCGGATCGTGGCCGACATCAGCACCGCATGACCACCTGTCGTGGTTGTGATTGGGTGGTGGATGAAGCGTTCATGTCTCCCCGGGGTCTTTGTCCACGCTGCGAACGCGCGGCGCGCTAGCACAAGCTGGCCCGCCGCCGCCGTTTTCGCGCTCCGCTCGTCTAGCCCCGCATCATCATCAAGGCCGATGAAAACCAACCGTCTATCCAGGCGCTGACATGCCGGCGCTGTTTGGCATGTGCGGCTGCATGTGTGCTACAATCGAAGCGGCAGTTTGTCGCCGTGCTTGCTTGCACGCCCTGCGAAGAGGGGCGCAAACCGGCGCCCTACGGCGCCCAATCCTCGGCGACAAACCGCGCGTCAGCACTCTGGATGGAGGATTCTATGTGGCAAGACTGGTTCCTTCGCGGGCGGCGCAAACCACCCCCGAACGCGGCGCAGGACAACGATGAACGTGCGCGCACCAGCGGCCGCCAGCGCCTGACTCTCCGTTTTCATGCGGAAACCGCGCAAACGGCCAGCCGCATGCAAAGCACGAGCACTGAGGTAGATTGGAGCCGTCAACCGTCCATCTACAAGCTCTACCCCTCCGCCGCCCGCCTGCCGTTGACCGAACAGATTGATTGCACTTTTCCCGACACCCTGGAGGTGTTGCAGCGCTCGTGGCCCAACCCGTCTGATGCGCAGACGCCTGCGGCCTGGAATGTGGAGACGCTCTCGCGTCTGTGCTACTACGCCTATGGCCCCACTGCACAGCAGGCGTTGCCCGGCGCCACGTTGACGTTGCGCGCCGCACCTTCGGCCGGCGCCCTCTACCCGGCGGAACTCTATGTCGCTGTGCGCCATGCGACCGGCGCGCGCAATGGCGTCTATCACTACGCGCCGGGGGAACATGCGCTCGAACTCTTGCGGCCGGCCGATTGGCTGGCATGGCTGGCCCACGCGGCAGCCGATTTGCCAGCCGTCGCCGAAGCCGACGCCGTTTTTGCCATCTCCAGCGTCTGGTGGCGCACGGCGTGGAAGTACGGACCACGCGCCTACCGCTACTGCTTGCAGGACTGTGGTCATCTGGCGGGCAATGTCGCTCTCGTGGCTGCGGCGCTCGGCTACACCGCCACCGTGGTCTACCATTTCGTAGATGCGCCGATCAACCGCTTGTTCGGACTGCCAATGCCGCAAGAAACAGTTCAAATTCTGGTTGCGGTCCAAGCCGATCTAGCCTACAGGCCGCCGCTGCGCGGAGTGCTGGATGAGCCAGCGCCGCTCACGCTTGAATCCTCACTGCTCGCGCCGCCGCATACCGCCGTGGATGCCATCCTGCCCGCCGCCGAAGCCACTGGACTGCAGCAGGCGGCAGACGTTCAAGCACTGCGCCGATGCGCGGCCGCGCCCTTGACCGAAACCCAGCGCAGTGAACCGCCGCAGCTGGTTCCGCTGCCGTTGGTGAGGCCGACGGCGCCTGTCTCCCTGTGCCAATCGCTGTTGGGGCGCCGCTCGTCGCACCAGTTCAAACCTGCGCCCGTGCCCAAAGAGACCTTCAGCGCCATGATCCAAGCCCTCAACGTGACCTATGTCACCGACAGCGCGCAGGATGCGCTTGAGCTTTACCTGATTGTCAATCGGGTAGAAGGGGTGCCAGCAGGCGCCTATCGTTACGATGCGGCCAGCCGCGGCCTGGTCCTGGTGCGCGCGGGCAACCTGTCCGAATGGGCCATGCATTTGTCGCTCGATCAGGCTTTCTGCGGTGAAGCCGGTGCGGTGATCTTCTTTGCAGCCAACCTCAGCGTCTTGGTGGGCCAGTGCGGCGATCGCATGTATCGGCAACTTCACCTGGAGGCGGGTCTGCGCGCCGAAGCGGCCTACTTGACCGCCCACGCCTTGGACGTGGGCTGCACGGGGATTGGCGCTTTTTATGACCTGGAGACCGTGCGCTTTTTTAACCTCCCTGACACAGCCGCCATCATTTATGAGCTGGCTATCGGCACGCCAGCCTGAGATCAATGACACACGAGAAGAGGTACGATGAATCAGATGGACACAAACCCGCCCATTCCCAAACGCGCCATGATCGTCTACGCGCACCCGGATGATCCCGATTTCAGCGTCGGCGGCACAGCCGCCGTGTGGAGTCTGGCCGGCGCTGAGGTGATTTACGTGTTGATTACCAGCGGCAACTCCGGCAGTCATGTCGAAGGCATGACCAAAGAGCGACTGGCAGCCATCCGTGAGGATGAGCAGCGCGCAGCCGCGCGTGAATGCGGCGTCAACGAGGTGGTATTCCTGCGCTACGAAGACGGCGCCTTGCAGCCGACCCTGGAGCTGCGTAAGGAGCTGGTGCGCGTGATGCGCCAGTACCGGCCAGACG
>CAZEPA010000636.1:0-2721 GCA_964513955.1 uncultured Anaerolineae bacterium
GCTGATGGGCGGTGAGGCGGATGAGTCTCACGCGCCGCCGGCCCAGCCCCTCGCGTCGCCCGCGCTGCGTGTCAGCCCCGACGGCGCCATCACCGTAGATGCCGCTCAGACCGACCAAGCTGTCTGGCGCGCCCTGTTCCAAGTGGCTTCCCTAGAGCCTGCGCGCCAACGCCCAAATCCATCAAGCCTGTCATTTGTCGTGCGCCCGAATCTCCTGGCTGCCAGCCTGGACAACGGCTATGCGCCCGATGATCTTTTGGCTCCCCTGCATGGCACGAGGGTAGAATCGCCCGCGGCCGAGCGCCTGCTAGAGATGATTCAGCAGTGGCTTCGTTCCTACGGCCGCGTTCGCATCTTCACCGATATCGCGCGCGTTGATCTGGCTGACGACTTTGCGCTGCGTGAAATTCAGGCTGGGGGCGTCGCCGCGCCGCTGCGGCCGCTGACCGCGCACCTGGCGGTTGTGCCCGATGACGCCTTTTACACGGTGCGCGACAGCCTGGTGGTGCAAGGTCACACCCCCACGGTCGTGGATCAAGTGCGCGGCGGCGGCCAACTGCTGGCGGGCGACAAAGCGGAAGATCACCCCAGATGAGCAGTACCTTACTTGATCTCTTGTCGTTGGTCAACCCGGATGTCTTGGCGGCAGTTCGCCGCACGCGCCGGGTGACGGGGGAGGCCTTGCCGACCCTGGCGCAGCAGTTGGCCGATGCGGCAGCCATCCAGCGCGCGTATCATGCCCTGCCCGCGGCTGAGAAGGCGTTCCTAGATCGGCTCTTGCTGCGCGGCAGCGACTGGGCGGCCGGTCTGCAAATCGAGCTGGTGGGATTGGAGCTGGCTGAGCCGGACGTGCCACCTCGGCTGGCCGGCCAGTTTCGTTACCTTCCGTCTCTGACGCGATCCAACTCGCGGCGTTTTGGCGATATCTACGCCCGCTTGTTGGCCGCCGGCCTGGTCTTTACCAGCGAACCGTCCTATTTCAGTCCGCAGCCGCTCGATTTCAGCCCCGGCCGCGTGTTATGCGTGCCCGGGGAGGTTCAACGCGCCCTGCCGCGTCCTGAACTGGACCTGAAGTTGATTGAGGACAGTGCAGTGAGCGGCCGTCGGCTTGGCCGCGCCGAGTTTTCCTCCCTGCGTTTCTTTGCCTTGTGGGAACAGGTCAGTCGCCAGCCGATCCGCAGAACGGTCCAGGGCAGCTTACACCGTGTGGACCTGCGCAAAGCCGGCCGCACGCTGGTTATAGGCGGCCAGGCATTGAATGAGCAGGAAATCGTCGAACTGACCGAGTTCTACGTCATGCTGGCAACGCACCTGGGCATCTTGGATGTCAGCCCAGACCTCCTCAGCAGTCACCCCGCGCCCGCCGTCTTCAAGCTGTCGCAGCCTGCCTTGCTGCAGGCGGCGCTGGCTGTCCTGTTCCAGGCCCCACAGCCAACCGCGGATGATTCGACGACTGAAGCGGACGCGCAAACCCTGACGGCGCAGAAGGCGCAGAAGGACCTGATGCGATTCTTGCAAACCGTGCCACAGAACGCCTGGATTAGCTTCGATTCGTTTTCACAAAGCGTGCGCCGCCTGGCGCCTGAACTGCTGCGCACGCGGGTAGAGCAGGCGATGGGCGCGGGCTGGAACATCCACGAGCAGCCGTTTATCGCCGACTTCATCCGCGGCATGCTGCACTGGCTGGCCGCGTGCGATGTCTCTCTCGACAGCAGCGGCGACCTGTTGGCCTTTCGCGTGCTGCCCGAGGGTCTGGCTACGCTGCTGGCCGACCTGGCCCCGGTTGCACCAGAGCCAGGCTTGATGGTGGTGCAGCCGACCTTCCAGATTATCGCTTTGCCGCCCCTGGCCCTTGACCGGTTGTGTCAACTCAGCGATTTTGCCAACTTGACGCGGCTGGCCGAAGCGCCCGAGTTCAAGTTGACCAAGGAGAGTCTCTACCGCGCTGCGCAGGCTGGCTACTCACTCGATCAGGTCATAGAAACGCTGCAGAGGTGGAGTCGCAGCGCGCTGCCTGGCAACGTGCAGCGTGAGATGGAAGAGTGGGCCGGCCGCCACGCGCGCGTCACCTTGCGGCGCTCTGCGCCGCTGCTGCAAACCGCAAGCGAGGCGCTGCTTGATGAGCTGCTGGCTGACCGGGCGTTGGCGCCTTTCTTTGGCGAACGCCTGGCGTCCACCGTGGTTGAGTTGACGACGGACAAGAAACTTCGCCTAGAGCAGCTGAGGGAGGCGCTTGTCAACCGCGGGGAGTTAGCCATGCAGATGGATCCAAAGGCGCCGACCGGTGGATGGCGCGTGACCGCGGAAGGCGAATTGCGGTCGGTGGCGGCGCTGCCGGACCCGCTGTGGCTGCCGGTGCTGCAGCAGGTAGCTGTGCCGACTACAGTCGCCGACGCACCGCCAGGCACGGTTTGGACAATCACGCCAGAGAAAGTGCGAGCGCTGGCCGACAAGAACTCCTCAGCCTTGCCCTTCCTGGCGCAATTGCAAAAACTGGTGCGCGGCCCGCTGCCCGCCGACCTCATCCAGCGCCTCGAACGATGGGCGCGGCCGGCAGAGACCGCGCAAATCGGCCAGGTCATCCTGCTCCGGGTCAGCGTGGCCGAAACGGCGACCAACCTGTTGGCCGACCGCAGCCTGCGCGGCGCGATCAGGCCGCTGCCGGGGTCCGATGGCAGCTGGCTCGTGGTCAAAGAAGAGGCGCTGCCCCGCGTGCGCGCC
>CAZEPA010000637.1:0-2717 GCA_964513955.1 uncultured Anaerolineae bacterium
GCTTGGCCTGGCAGTCCAGACACTGCCAGGCATGTCCGGCGATAATGAGAAGGTTCTCGTGTCGCATCACATTTCCCTTTGTCTGACGCTGGCGCCCTGGTTTGTCATTTCTTGGCTTCTTGCACAATCTTGACGCTGGCGCTGGCGCCGATGCGCGTCGCGCCCGCGGCGATCATGGCTTGGGCATCGGCGGCTGAGCGAATCCCGCCCGATGCCTTGACGCCGATGCCCGGGCCAACGACGCGACGCATGAGCGCGATGTCGCCGGCAGTGGCGCCGCCAGTTGAGAAGCCGGTTGACGTTTTGACATAATCAGCGCCAGCCGCCTGCGCCAGCGCGCAGGCTTCTACCTTTTCCTCGTCAGTCAGCAGCGAGGTTTCGATGATGACCTTTACCAACACACGACAGCTGTGCGCCGCCTGAACGACCGCGCTGATATCGTGGGCCACCAGGCGATAATCACGTGACTTGAGCGCGCCAATGTTGATAACCATGTCAACCTCGCGCGCACCGTCGGCGATACAGCGTTGGGCCTCGAATGCCTTCACCTCCGGCAGCGTGGCGCCCAGCGGAAAGCCCACCACGGTGCAAACCGGCACGCTGCTGCCGTGCAGTTCATGCGCGGCCAGCGCGACCCAGCATGGATTCAGGCAGACAGAGGCAAACTGGTATTGGCGCGCTTCTAAACAGAGTTGAACGACCTGTTCAGCCGTGGCATCGGGCTTGAGCAGCGTATGGTCAATCATCGCACCCAAGTCGGAAGCCACCTGGCGAATGCCCAGGGGCGCGCTCAGGCGATCGGCGCCCGCGCTAACCACGGCGCGGCAGTCATCTGGGCACTGCTGTACGCACATACCCTCACAGTTCGCGCCGCAGCCGGCGCACCCCGCGCTGCCCATGCTGCCCGACACATTGCGTAGGACTTGCTCCGTAATCAATCGTACCAATTCTTCAGTATTCACACGGAACTCCGCTCGGTGCTCTGTTGTTTGCATGCAGTAGATGCGCCTTCAGTGCGCACGCGGCTACGATTTGAGAAAACGCTGCTCCACCTGCATGATTTTGTCCACGCGCTTGGCATGGCGCCCGACGCCCCACGGCGTCTCCAACCAGGTCTTCACGATTTGGCGCGCCAGTGCGGGGCCAATCAACCCCGCGCCGAGGGTCAGCACATTCGCGTGATTATGTTCGCGGCTGTTGACAGCGGTGGAGAGGTCATAGCAAAGCGCGGCGCGCACCCCGGGAACCTTGTTGGCCACCATGGCCGAGCCGATGCCAGCGCCATCCATCACAATCCCAGCGGCCGCGCGGCCATCAGCTACCAGTCGGGCCACCGCATAGGCAAGGTCAGGATAATCAACCGCTTCTGGGGAAAAGCAGCCCACGTCAGTCACGGTGTAACCCAACTCAACCAGGTAGGCTTTGAGGAGTGTCTTGAGTTCAAAACCCCCGTGATCCGCGCCCAGGGCCACGTGGCGCGCCGGATCGGTAGTGGAGGCCAAATCTGGCGCAGGCTCCCGCGCAGAAGACGGCTCCTCGCCTACGTGCAGCGTGATGCGCCGGCGCTCAGCCTCTTCGCGTGCGAGGGGCGTGATCAACGTGTCGGGCGCCACCCATAATTCAGCGCCAATGGCTGTGCTCTGCACCGCGGCTGCCGATAGAACCGCGCGACCGGATCTGTTTGTGTGACCATTTGGGTGGTCTTTCTGGCGGTTCGTCTCCGTGGCAGCCATGGCACCTCGACATCTTCGGGTGAAGTAATCTTTAGGGTTGATCTAGGAGACATGACGGATTTCCGTGCATGCCGGCTTCGCTGCGCGCGCGGCGGTGCGTCTCAGGGGCTGGCCGCAACCGGGTTGCTGATAATGCGCCATTCACTCGGCGGCCAATAGGACACGATGGCGCGGCCAATCACCTTATCCATCGGCAGCAAGCCCCAACTATGCGAGTCGCTGGAATTATTGCGATTGTCCCCCAGGACAAAAAGATCATTGGGCGGCACCAGGGTTGGCGGCGCATCGTAGGAACCGGGCGCCGGCCCGTACGGCTCGTCAATGGGCTTGCCGTCTATGATAACCTGGCCGCTGCGCACCTCCACAGTTTGACCTGGGAGGCCGATCACGCGCTTGATAAAGTCACGCGAGGGGTCGCGCGGATAATGGAACACAATCACATCCCCGCGGCGCGGCTGTCCAAGTTTGTACGACAGCTTATTAATGATGAGAAACTGGCCGTTCTGAAAGTTCGGCTCCATGCTGATGCCGTCAATGCGGTAGTTCTGCATGACGGTGCGCACCAGGAAAAAGATCACCAGGGTCAGAACGACAGTCTCGATCAACTCGCGCAGGACGCCGCTCACCGTCGTCGTGCGGCCCCCATCGTTGACCGGGGAAGATGCCGTCGGCAGGGGTGAGTCATCAACGGTTAGGGCCGGCGCCGGTTCACTCGATGCATACGCCGACTGCCAACCACCTGGCCCCTCAACGGGTTGGTTGATCGCTGTTTCGGCCGCTTGCGGTCGGTTTTCGATCGGTTCAAGCATGTTATCGAAAGTCACTGCTACGCCTCATCCAAAATCTGGTGCAAATTATAACACCCTGCAAGTGAAAAGCCAAAACCCTTTGCCTACTGACGTGACTGTGAACAGCGGCCTGCCTAACCTATCCGATTGATTTGACAGCCCCTAGCCCCTTTGCTATACTGCCCACACATGCGCC
>CAZEPA010000638.1:0-1144 GCA_964513955.1 uncultured Anaerolineae bacterium
GGGTCAGCAGCAGGGTTTCCGCCAGCGATTGACCGATGTTCGACACGATCAGGTTGATGAAGTAGCCGGTCCAGCACGCGTAGGTGACGCTGAACGGCCAGGTGTCATTGGCCGCCAGCGCCGGAGGATCGAAGGTATTGAACATGGATACGGATCCCCAACGGAACCGCGACCCATGCCCAAACCACTGCACCAGCAGAGCATCGTTGTTGAACGCTGCCTTGATCGCGGCGCGCATGGCATCGCCGCTCAAATAGTCGCGGTTATAGTAGATCATGCGGTCATCGTAAGGCGCGGGCAGCCAGTTCAGGCGCACCTCATCGCTGAACGCGTGGAAGTCGCCGGCCGGATCCAGGTTGTTGTCGGCCACAAAGACCACGCGCTGCTGCCAATCTCCAGAGGGCGCCGTTGTCTCATAGGCTATGATCTTGTTCACAGCCGCGGTCACGTCGGCGGGGGTTCTGGCCGGTATGCGGCCGATCGCCATATCAGGCAGATAGTCGTCTGGGCCATCCACGCTGACAAAGCGATTGTCCGCCGCGGTCTCGCCCAACCAGGGATCAATGTGGATCAGGTAAGGCGGGATCAGGTTCGGGTAGGTGGTGCCGCTGACGCCGGTGAAATCGTAGTGGCCGTCGCCCACCAGGAGCACGTACGGCGGCGGATGGGGCGCGCCGCCGGGGCCGGGCGTGCAGTCCGCGCCGTTCCAACAGTGGTACGCGTAGCTCAGGAAGCTGCGAATCGCCTCCGGGTCGCGGCGGCCAGCGCTGAATTCATCGTAAATGTCTTGCACATCTACCGCAGCCACGGCCAGGCCCTCGGCCGCGCGATATTCCAGCAGCGGCTGGATGGCGTTCCACAGTGAGGCATGGACGATGGCGATGTAGTCGGCCTGATGATCCGGCGAGCGCCAGGTTGAAGGGGCGTCTGGCTCGATGGCCAGGGGCGCCAACAAGGCCGCTTCGCTGCTCAGGGCATAGGTTGGGCCGGGCAGGTCCGCATCCCAGAAGTGCAGGGTATAGCTGCCGCTGTTGAGCACGGCCTGGGTGGTGGTCAGCTGCACGGGCGCGCGTGGGTTGCGCACATCGTAGACCTGCACCTGCGGCGTGCTGAAGCCGGCCACGGCCACGTCATTCGCGCCGGG
>CAZEPA010000638.1:1244-2706 GCA_964513955.1 uncultured Anaerolineae bacterium
TGGTTGTTCAGACGGATGGCAATGGATTTGTCGGGATTGGCCGGCCGATCTGCGCCGCCATGCAGCGTCGCGCGCAACTGCACCGCACCCGTGGTCAACGGATCGTCCAGGGCCAGGTCGTAGGTGCGGGTGACGGTGAGAATGCCGGCCCCGACGTCTGGGCTGAGCGGCGTGTCGAACCAATGATCGGCGGTCTGCGGCCGCGGATAGTCGCTGCGGTATTCGACGTCGGGCTCCACATGCAGGGTCTGGGTGATAGTGGTCAGCAGCGGCTCCGCGCCCGTGGGCGTGATCGCCCGCGCCGTCATGCGCAGACCGGCTGCGCCGCCGGCGGTGAACCAATAGACATTGCTGGTCTGGTAGCGCCCCTGGTACGGCTGCGCGTAGAAGATCATCAGGTCGCCGGGGTCGAAGCGGCCATCGGCTGCGCCCGTCACCTGGATGGCAATCGGCTGTCCGAGATAGCTCATGGCGAAGGTGGCTGGGTCGGTGGTGGTCACCGGCACGCCGGCCGCGATCAGGTTGTTGTAAGTCAGGCGATAGAGGCCGCGGCCGGTCGTGCGCACGCGCAGGGCGCCGGTTTCGCTGGCTGGGCGATTCACATCGCTGCAACCAGGGCAAAGTCCCCCTTCGTGGGCTGCGCCCCAAGATGGAATCACACCCGTCGTTGAGGGCTGCGCGCGCCGGCCCGTGAGGCGGAGGGTGATGGTCAGCTCAGGATGATAACGCAGCGTTCCGCGCACGGGGTTATATTGAAAAGGGAAGACATGCAGGGGCAGCAGGCGCCGGCCGCGCTGCACCTGCACCGGGCCTGTAACCGCCGGAGAGGCCGGGTAGAAGGCGTCGGTTTGGTAAATTGCGGGGTCAGGCCGGTCTATCGTGGGAACAGAGGTCGGGCCATCCCCGGCCCCTATCCAGGCGCCTGTGCGCGGCGCGGGCAGATTGGGCGCGGGCACGGCCGCCACATGGACGGGAGTCTCCAGCATGCGCGCGCCCGGCGCAGCCACGCTGATCTCCCACTCTCCGTCGCCTGGCAGCTCGATGAGGTCGCTCCACACCGGTAGGGCGGGCGCGCCCGGCGCGTCATTCACGCCATAGTCGGGCACCACCAGGCGCTCCCCCATGATCTGGTAAGTCGGGGTCGTGAGGCGGCGCGTCCACACCCAGGCCGGCGGCGCAGGTTGGGCCAGAACGAGGCCCACGTTGGCCGGCGACCAAAGCATAGAGAGCGCCAGCATGCACCCCAGGGCGCAGCGCAGGCGAAACGAGCGCCTGATCCATGAACTTGACACGATGAGACCGCCTCAGCGAAACAAGGTGGTCATTGGCAGCCGCCGCTGGGCGGTGACCCGCTGAAAGGTCCCAGGAAGCCCGGGAGGGGCGCCCAGGGCCCGCCGCCGGGCGGCGTCCCTTCGGCGCGCGCTTCCAGCGGGCGCTCCAGGGTGATGGACGGCTCTTCCCA
>CAZEPA010000639.1:0-2704 GCA_964513955.1 uncultured Anaerolineae bacterium
TCTGCCAGTTGAGCGCGAGCCAGCGCCACCCGGCGCGGGCGTCGGCCTGCGCGACGCGCCGCCACCACGCGGCGCCGAGCGCCTGCAGCCGCGGCTCCAGCCACGCGGGAAGGAGAAGGAGGCGAGCGGCAGCAGCAGCCACCCGCACGGATGCGGTGCTCATAGGTTCACCTTGCAGTAAAGGGGCCAACGTCAACCGCCGCGCTGGTGGCGCTGCGGCACGGTCTGGCATGTCTGCATGCCAGGAAGGTCGTCAGTCCCCTTTGGGCTGGCCGGACTTCTGTCCGGTCATCCCTGCAAGGCGATCACTTGTGGCGATACACCCGGAGACGCAGCAGGCTTGTTGCCTGTGCCCATGGTCTCAAAGTTTGGCGAAGTGCGCTTCAGGCCCTATGCCGCGCTCAGGAATGGTCTTCGGCATGGTCAATGCGCTCCACAACTGCGAAAAACCGCAATCCGGCCACTCTCGCAGGCCGGAAATCCAGCGGGGCCTGTACTGGCTACAGGCGGGGCAGCCAGTCCTGCATTCACGCTATCGCTGCCCCGGTTGGCCCCTGGGCAAATCGCCGCCTTCGGCGCGCGGAGCGTGCACCCGAATTCGCTTGCGGTGTAGTCGTGCTTGAGCATGACGAACTGGCCGTTAACCATGCAGCTCGGGCATTGGTTTACGGAATCTTGAGGCTTCCCCGCTAGGGTTGAAGAGCAACCCAGCGGGAGAGAGCCAACTGTCCAGCCAGAAGAAAACCGCCAGCCAGCGCCTTGAGGCGCTTGAAGCCGGCGAGAAGCTGCTGGCCTACGGCCTGCAACAGCGTGCCGATACCGAACAGGCGCTGCTCGTGCTCATCAATGCGCACACCGACAAGCTCAATCAGCGGCTCGACGCCTTCGACAAACGGCTTGTGCGGCTTGAGCAGCTTTGCAGCCTTGCCCCCGGCCAGGTCAACCTGACCGATGCCTATCAGCTCATCGTGGACGACCTCGGCGCCGTCAAGCGCGCGGTCGTCGAGTTGCAGCAGCGGGCACGCGGCGACGCCGGGCAGACCGCGCCCGACCTTTCCATCCCGTTCCGCCACTGAGCCAGACCACGAAAGGCCCACCCCATGAGCAACACCCCCGACCTTCCGCCGCCCGTGCCGCCGACAGTCATTCCGCCGGTGGTTGCCACCCTCGATCCCGACCTGGCCAACGCCTACCTGGCGGGCGTGCCCGGCGTCGTGCAGGCCGTCGCCAACGGCATGACCACCAACGCCATGATCGTGAACGACCTGATCCGCACCGGCGCCTCGATGGCCGGGATGCCGTCCGCCATCGTGCAGATGGTCTCCGAGCGCCAGAAGGAGATCGATGCGCAGCGCGAGGTCGAGAACGAGCGCGTGCGCAAACTCGCTGCCGGGGTCCTCGGCGCGGCCATGGTGGCTACGAATGCCAATGCGGGGATGTATTACGGCGGCGAGGCACCGTCGCGGGACTACGTGACCAACCCGCCCAGCAGCGCCGAGTTCAGCCTGATGAATGACGCGGAAAAGGCCCTGTGGCGCGCTGGCGTTCTGGCGATCACGGCGGATCGTTGGGCCAATCTGTCTACCGAGCAGCGCAACCAGACTACGACCCTTGCGGTTCAGGATGCCCAGGAGACCGGCCAGAAGGTCGGCCTGACGATGGGTCAGTTGCTGGCCCGCGCCCGCGATGACGCAGAACTCGGTGCTGATGGAATTGAGCGCCTGAAGGCTCTCAAAGCTGTCAACAAGAATGTAGACGACTGGCTGGCCAGCAATCCCGGCAAGACGGTGCAGGACTATGCAGAATATCTGGCCTGCACCAATACCGGCCTGTCCGATGCGCAGAAGCGCTACGCGGTCGAGGCGTTTGGTATCAAGGACGCATCCAGCGACGCGGAGCGGGCCAGGGCGGCGAGTGAACCGGCCATGAATGCGGCTGCGACTGGCCAGATCGCCGAGCAGTTGGCCAGTACCCAAGAAATTGTTGGTGCAACACAGAAATCAACAGAGAAGCTAGCTGCCATTGCTGTGGCGCAGGAAACGCCCGGATTGAACGGGTCGGTGCCCGTCGCCCCTGCGGCGACCACGGCCGTAGTTGAGGGAGATAACGCCATGATGGGTGGCCGCGCCTCTTCTTCGGAGCAGATACGGGCCGCTGGTACCGACAACCTCGCCGCCGGAGCCACGGTAGACACGCAGGTCGCGAAGGCTGAGCTGCAAACAGCCCGACCCGATGACTATGGCAACGAAGACACCGCACCCCGCAAGCCCAGCATCGTCGCCAGCAACCTCGGCAACGGGCCGGATTCCAAACTGGCCCAGCTCGGAGCCCCGGCTGAAGCGGCCAACGACCCCAAGGCCCCGGTAGCAGAGCCGGAACGCCCCCGCGTCGCTTCCCTGTCACAGGGAATGGGCGCCTGAGCCGCTGGCCCGTTAACCATTCAAAGATTCGATTCGACTCCCGGCGGGCGCTTGGCTAGAGTCCTTGCGACCTGCCGAAGGGAGTCCATCATGTCTGCCGTCCGCCTGCGCCGCCTTGCCGCTTCAACCGCTGTTGCCATGGCCTTCAGCCCGCTCGCCAACGCCGCGGGCCTGATCGACGACGTGGCTGCCATGAACACCTATCGCCCGGCCTTTTCCATCGCGCTGCGGGCGGCAGCGGGCGATGACGCTGCCGGTATCCGCGCCCGCGGCTTCATGGTCGA
>CAZEPA010000640.1:0-2702 GCA_964513955.1 uncultured Anaerolineae bacterium
TCCCTGCTTTTGGCTTACGGCCCCGGCGTCGAACGCGGCGCTGTCCGATGGCCGGGGCGCCCCTGGCCTGGCTGCGGGTTGTCTTTGATGTACTTCCCGCCCTCTTCCATCAACTCGTGGTAGACGCCCAGGAAATAGGCCTGCTGCGCCCGCTGCGCGCTGGCTTCGCTCTGTTGGCGTGAGGTTCGGTAAACGGACAGGCGCCGCATGATTTCACGTTGGACGCGCCGCGGATCGGCCACCAGATCGAACGTGAAGCCTTCATCGGCGGCCGCGGTTTTGATAAGCACGTTGCCGTAGTTCAGGAAGTTGGACCAGAAGGTTGGAACCTCGGTAACGACGTTCTGAATGCGATCCAAGCTGGCTTCACGCCGCTGCTCGCTGAAGCCAAACGGTTTGCGTTCGATGTCAATCACTTTTTCATTGGTCACAATGTAAAGGTCGTTGGCCCAGTCCTCATACTGCCACCACAACCAGGCTGTGGCCGGCACGAATAGGACTAATGGCGCCAGCAGGGGGATGGGCAGGACCTTGTATAAAGCAATCACGCCGAAGCCAACGACGATCAGCCAGGTCAAGAAGGATTCCCACACCCGTTCAAACAGGATCAGCCAGTGCTTGCGCCACACGGTCCTTTCTGGCGTCACATCCCAGGAACCAAGTCTGCCGCCAGCAAATTCCTCCCCCCTCTTGCGCGAGGCGAGACGACGACGAAACAGGGTGCGCGTGAGCCAACGGATGGGGCGCAGGAGTAGCCATTCTACAGGCAGAAAGATGATGCGCACCACTTGTGCCAGCAATGCGAAAAGCCTTTGCCACCAGGCCAGCCGTTGTGGCGGCTTGAGGCCAGGCGGCAGTGTGAAATCGGGCATCTGACTGAGGAGGCTCAGATGCAGATCCTTCAACAGTTGGATGCGCAGACTCTCGCGCTGCTCGGCGAACCGTTCGGCCAGCAGGCGCCGCCGGTGTTCGGAAATGATCCCTTGAATTTTTGCCGGATCCTTAACGCGGTCGAACTTGATCTGAATCGCGGCGTTGGCTGTCTTGATGCGCAGGTCGCCATAGCCAATCAGACCGCCAAAGAAGCCGATGTTCAGTGTGGTGTCCTGCACCTGGTCCAGGGGCGCCTCGGTGCGTTTTTCGTAAAGCATAAAGACCTGCTCGCGCGCCGTCGCGCGCAGCGATGTGACGACGAAATAGTCGTTCAGATAGTCAACGACCACCCAAGCGACAACTAATCCCACCACAACCAGGCCCGACATAATCAACGCACCGATAGGGACTTCCCATCTCAATCGCCACAGGCCATAGTCAAGAACAAAAAGAGCAACCACTATGAGGGCGGGTGCGAGAAGATTTTTAAGCAAGACGATGGGGTGCCGGTGACTGTCGTGCCGGACCACCTCGTCATCCTCTTGCCAGGGATACTTGCGGTGTACTTTTCGTTCTTTCTCGACTCTTTGCAGTAGATTGGTGCGTTGCCAGAGGACGGGATCGCTTTTGATCAGGTAACTCAGGTCTTCATAACGGACGCGAAACCAGGTTGCGCCCGGCTCGTCGGCGTGTGCGGGGTCATCCTGGCCAATTGGGCTGGTGAGTAGCGTACCGGTTCCCCCTGCGCTGTCGGGACGCACCGCACGCACAGTGGTTTCGTGCCGCTCCTGGCGAAAAAGTGAGCTTTGTCCATAAGAACGACCAGGGACCATGAAATCACGTGGACGCTCCCGGCCTTCGTCATCGGTGGCGCGCACGACCGCTGCGCCGCGGTGCAGGATGCGCAGCGCGTTATCGCGTACTCCCTGCTGCGACACAGTCTGTGGCGCCGGGTAATGTTCCCAGGCGGTAATGCTGGCCAACTGCTGTATCTGCTCGTCCTGCAACTCCTGCAACAGATCGATGCTCCGGAGAGCCTTGATGATGGGTGGAGGTTGCAGGCGATTGACGATAGCCTCGGTCTTCTCCAAGAGCGTCATTTCGTAGAATGGTAAACGGATGAGTTTGGCGCGATAGAGAACCGTAGCTGTTTTCACAGGGGGAATTTGTCCCAGGACGTGGGGTGAGTTATGCAGAAAGTTTCCGGAGGTGATCGTGCGTGGGGAGTCTGCCATTATTGGTTGTGTGTAGGTGACGTTGACCTGACCCCAGTCAATGAACCAGAACCAGGCTTCAGCGTCAGTCTGCGCCGTCTCGCAAACTACATCGCCGGCAGGCACTTCATCCACGCGCGCCAGGGTAGCTAGACGCCTGATCTGAGAATCGTCGAGCGGAGCCAGCAGCGGCATGGCGCGCAAACGAGCAGCGATTGGCTCTCGAACCAGCGCCTGACGTAGATCCGGCACCTTTGTCATGATCCAGTTCAGTTCACTGGGTTCGATGGCATACAGGCAACCTGGCGCCAGCCCAATGACTTCGGTTTCTTCGTAAAGGCCACCGTAGCTTGCCTGACGGCTGAAGGCGGCGCCGGTGTCGTGCGTTCGTTGCCACCAGATAACGCCGGTCGAGTCTTTGCCGGTCTCTTGCAGGCGGCCGCTTTGCACCAGATAGAGGTAGTCGCCCGCGCCGCGCTTTTCCATGAGCTGATCATCGGCATGGAACGTGTAGACGATGATCTTTTCGGCCAGCTTCTGCAGGTCGCCAGGGCTCATGGTCTTGAGCGCGGCGAAACTGGCGAGATTGCGCTGAATCTCGCTGCGGTCAGGCGA
>CAZEPA010000641.1:0-2690 GCA_964513955.1 uncultured Anaerolineae bacterium
GCGCAGCTCGGCCCAGACGGTCAGCGTGCCCGGCAGCGGCCCCAGTTCGCCGGGCTGCGCCGCGGCCACCAGGGCCACAGCATCAGCGCCATAGCGGCCAAGCAGGCGCCGGCGCAGCGGCTCCGCTCCTACGGCTGCTAATTCCACATCCACCTGGTTCAAAACCGGCTGTTGATCGTTTGCGGCAGGCAGGGCGGGCAGGCGGTGCCGCACGGCGCGCAGCACATCCAGGGCAATCAGGCGGAAGGTGGTGAGCTTGCCGCCGGTGACGGTGAGCAGGCCCTCTTCTTCCCACACCACGTGGTCGCGCGATTCTTTGGAGGGATCTGCCTGGCCGGAGCCGATGACCGGGCGCACCCCAGCGTACGTGGCAATGACATCGGCCAGCGTCAAGCGCAGCGAGGGGAATTGGGCGTCCGCCGCGGCCATCAGGTAAGCAACTTCGGCTGCGGTAATCGCCGGTTCTGCATCCAGCGCGTCATCATGATCCACATCGGTGGTGCCGACGAGGGTGACGCCTTCCCAGGGGAAGATGAAGACTGGCCGGCGGTCGAATGGGTGCAAGAAGCTGACGGCCTGGCTGAGCGGCAGCCGTTGCGCGGAGAAGATCAAGTGGCTGCCGCGCAGCGGGCGGATGCGCGGCGCCGCGCCGATCTGGCCGCGCAGACGATCGGCCCACGCGCCGGTGGCGTTGACAACCACACGCGCCGATAGCGCGGCGACGGCCCCGCTCACCTCGTCACGCACCTGCACGCCGTGCACCTGGCGATGATTGCGCAGCAGCGTTTCGACGGTTGCATAGTTGAGTGCGGTCCCGCCGGACGCAGCCGCCTCGCGAATGACGCGCAGCACCAGGCGGGCGTCGTCGGTCTGCGCATCGCCATAGCGGAAACCGCCCTTCAGCCCTTCCTGTGAGATGTTCGGCGCCAGCTTCTGAAAATCGCCGGCGCCGTAACGCTGATGGCTCCACTGCAGCGCCAGCAGGTCGTAAACAGCCAGACCGGCCTGGTACATCCAGCGGCCGGGGTTATCGCCGCGGTAGGTGGCGAGTAGAAAGCCCAACGGATCAATCAAACCGGGGCCGTCATCCAGCAGACGCTCGCGCTCATGCACCGATGCCCGCGTCAGCCCGATTTTACCCTCTTTGAGATAGCGCAGGCCGCCGTGCACCAGCTTGGACGAGCGGCTGGAGGTGCCCCAGGCAAAATCGCGCTGTTCGAGCAGCAGCGCGCGCAGCCCCAGCCGCGTGGCTTCGCGCAGAATGCCCGCGCCGGTGATGCCGCCGCCGATAACGATGATGTCCCACGCCTGATCCAGGTGCGACCAGGTTTCCTCACGCCAGTTGCCTGTCCACATACCTGTATTTTAGCACAGGTTGCAGCCTTTGCCTCTCGCCGCTCAGTGGCTCCAAATTTAGCCGAGTTTTTAGCGGCAGAGATCGCAAAGAACACAAAAAAGCTGTTTCTTTGTGCTCTTGTGTGAGGGCTGGCTTGAGAATAGGCCGCGGATGAACACGGATCGCCACGGATTGCTTGTTTTCATCCACGGTTGTGCGCCCGGCGCATGGGCAACTGTGCCACCACACGACTGCAGCTTTGCTCTTTTTGCCCTTGCCGATCAAGCTGAGTATGATGTAGCTTCGCTGCCGCCCGGCGCAACGCAGCGCATCTTTTTTGCTGAGGGTATGTGCATGGGGGACGTTATTCTGTACATCGCTGCCAGCCTCGATGGTTTCATTGCCCGCCGCAATGACGATATTTCCTGGCTGACAGCCTACGATGGCGGCGGCGAGGATTATGGCTATGCGGCGTTCTACGCCCGCGTGGGCGCCGTCATCGTGGGGGGCAGGACCTACCGCGAAGTGCTCGGATTTGGCGCGTGGCCTTACCCCGGCAAGACCACCTACGTGGTTACGACCCAGCCCTTGTCGAATCCACCTGACGCCGACATCCACGCCTTTGGCGGCGACGTGGCCGACCTGGTGGCGCAGGTCCGGCAGATGACGGACCAGGATATCTGGCTGGTGGGCGGCGGTCGGCTGATCACGGCGTTTGTCAACCAACGCCTGATTGACGAAATCATCATCACGATCGTGCCGCTTATTCTGGGCGAAGGCATCCCGCTGTTTCAAGGGATTGCTGTCGAGCAGAGCCTGCAATTGACTGGCAGCCAGGTCTACGCCAACGGATTGACGCAGCTGCGCTACCGCTGCGTACCACCGGCATCGCCGTCCTAGACGTAATCGAAGCCTGACGAAGGACGCGTGGGCTTGCCGTGGTCATGGCCTGCGACAGCGAGTCGCCTGTTGGCTTGAAGATGCCTACGTCCCCGGCTCTACTGACGCGGGCGCGCAAGGCGCGGGGTTTCACATATCCAGGCGCCGAGTGTAGACTGACAGCCGTGACATAGCCATGTTTCGTGACGCGCCTGGCGGGATGACGTGTCCTCCCCTGGCGAGGTGTCTTGCCGATCCTGATCTGTCACCGCCTCAACGATTTTATGGATGCCACGCCGCGGCCACGGTTGGGATACTAGACCGCACGCGTGGGGACTTTGTCCCGCTGGGGGTTTTCGACCGCCGGCGCGGTCTAGAAGCGGAAATCGGATTTCCACCGCCGGTGCGGTTGGATTAATAGTTCAGCCGACCGCTGCGCGCTCGGCTGAACGGTGCGGCGGGCTTCCGCCCGCTT
>CAZEPA010000642.1:0-2682 GCA_964513955.1 uncultured Anaerolineae bacterium
GCGCGCGTGGGTGACCAGGTGGACGCCGCCCTGCTCGACGCCGTCATCGCCCGCGTTCTTAGGCAAACGTAGTCGCACCACCGTGATCAGGAGTTTTCACGATCCAGAGGCTGAGAAGATACTCAATCGCGTGCGTTCGTGTAGGCTTCCGTCTGAGATTCAAGCAGTGATCTTACGCAAGTTACGCATGCTCAACCGTGCTCGTACTCTTGAAACCTGAGAGTGCCGCCGGCAAACCGTTGGGAACAGCTTTCTGGTAATTGAGCAGGTCAGCACAGTATTCGCATCAACGACCAGTGGCGTATCTGTTTTGGTGGCGAGATGGCGACGCATGCGATGTTGAGCTAGTAGATTATCATTGAAGGGTCGAGCACGCGTATGAAGGAATTGAAATTGGCTCCTGTTCATCCCGGTGAGATTCTGAGAGAGGAGTTCCTGGTGCCGCTGCACCTGACAGCGGATCAATTGGCGCTCGATATTCACGTGTCGGTGCGCCGCGTTCAGAAAATCATTCTGGGAAAACGTGCGATAACGGCCGATATTGCGCTGCGCCTGGCCCGGTATTTCGGCACTTCGGCGCATTTTTGGTTGGGATTGCAGATGGATTGCGATCTCGACATGGCTGAAGATGAACTGGATGACCGCATCGAACGGCATGTCAAGGTGCTCGAAAGAAGCTCAACCTGGAAATCAGGAGAAAGCGGTGTGATGGTCCTGAGAAAGAGAGCCGACGATTCCGATTTCCGATCTCCGACTTCCGATCTCTAGTCCCCGGTTTCCGATCATCTTCTCGCCCGCAGCTTGGCTTCCAGGTAATCGGTGTAACCCCCGGTATGGTTCACCAACTGACCCTGGTCGGGATCCAATTCCACAATGCGATCTACCACCTGGTCCAGAAAATAGCGATCATGCGAAATGACGAGAACGGTGCCGTTGAAGTCGTCCAGCGCCTTCTCCAGCACCTCGCATGAGGCGATGTCCAGGTTGTTGGTCGGTTCGTCCAGCAGGAGGAAGTTGGGCTGCTGCAGCATCAGCAGCGCCATCTGCAAGCGGCTGCGCTCGCCGCCGCTCAGGCTGCCTACGGTCTGTTCATGCGCGCGCTTCCACTCGAAGAGAAACTGGGTCAGGAACGCCGCGGCTTCGCGCTGATACATCGGCTTGACCTCGCGCACCATTTCCACCAGGGTCTTGCTGTAATCCAGGCTCTGGTGCTCCTGGGTGTAGACGCCCATTTTGACGCTCGGCCCAATCTTCACCACGCCGCTCGTTGGTTGCAGCGCGCCCATGATGCAGCGAAACAGCACGCTCTTGCCCGCGCCGTTGGGTCCCACCAAGCCTACGCGTTCACCGTGCCACAAGAGCAGATTGGCCCCGGCCAGCACCAACTCATCATCGAACGCCTTCACCAGGTCAATGATTTCCAGCACCTTGCTCGATCCGCGCCAGCCTTCCAGCTCAAGCCCCATCGGCCGCTGCTCTACTACCGCATCCACTTTATCCATGCGTTCAATCTGGCGGCGCTTATTGCGCGCCTGCACCACGTGGCGCCGATTGGACGCACGCGGGTCAACCTGGCTGGCCCACAGTTCCATGCGCGCAATGGCCGCTTCCAGGCGGCTGATTTCTTTTTGCTGCGCGGCGTGCATCTGCGCCTGGCGCAGGCGCCGCAGTTCCCGCTCGACGATGTAGGCCGTGTAGTTTCCGACGTAGAAATCGAGCTTGCCGCCTTCTAGTTCCACGATATTGTCCGCAACCTCATCCAGCAGGTAGCGGTCGTGTGAGACGATGACCACCGCACCCGGGTAAGCGCGGATGAATTTCTCCAGGAACATTTTGCCCGTCAAGTCGAGATGGTTGTCCGGCTCATCCAGCAGCAGGCAAGCCGGCCGGTTGACCGCGAGTTTCGCCAGCGCCAGTAACTTCTTCTGGCCGCCGCTCAGCACGCCAGTCGGCAGATCGAAATCCGCGTCGCTGAAGCCCAGCTGGCGCAAGGTGGCCTTGACCGTGTTGTCATATTGGAGTCCTCCGGCTTCGGTGTAAGCGGCCAGCAGGCGCTGCTGGTGCTCCAGGGCGCGCGCGAGCGACCGCTCATCACTGTAGACGGCTGGGTCGCCCAGGTCTTTGGCGATTCTTTCCAGGTCCGCTTCGATGGCGGCCAGACGGCTGGAGGCGGTCATTGCCTCGGCCAGGACGCTGCGCGCCGGGTCGAGCCGCACCTCTTGCGGCAGATAACCCACGTGGGCGCCTTTGGCTGTCACCACAAAGCCGACGGCGGGCGTCAACTCGCCGGTCAGCAGTTTGAGAATGGTGCTTTTGCCCGCGCCGTTTGGCCCGACAAAACCAAGCCGGGCGTCGTCCGCGATCGCCCAGCTCAAGTTTTGCACCCCAGGGCCGTCAGGATGCGTGTAGGAAACGTTATCGAGTCGTAGAATGATCATGATGGTTGGCGGCGGCTTATAGCGATCCCGGTGGTTGGCGTCAAACACGAACGCGCTCTGTGCAGGCGGGCGCGCTTGCTTTCGCTGACGCACGCTGGATCCAGGCCTTGCCGTTGCGCGCAAGTCTAAAAAAGGCTCTCGTGTGGCTGTTCAGAAGACAGACAATGAGTCCTGCCCTTCTCTCGCCTCCCCACACCTGAGAGGTTGAACAGACACCGAGAGCCTTGGAGCGTCGCTTACGGCG
>CAZEPA010000643.1:0-2670 GCA_964513955.1 uncultured Anaerolineae bacterium
CACGGTGAAGCGCAGCGCATGGGTGATCGCGCCGCGCGCGACTTCATCATAAGTAACCAGCCCGGGCAGGATGGGCAGGCCCGCAGCATCCGCCGAGGTCCAAGTGGCGGGGCGCAGGTGATGCGCCAACAGATCAAAGACGGCGCCCGAACCGGCCTCCCACCGATTGCCAGATTGCGGCCACGCGTAGTACAATTCGTAGAGGCGGCAGGTGTCGCGTTCGACGACCAGCACATGCCGGTCGCCGCTGCTGTCTGGGCCACCTTCGATGGGCGCATCGGGTGGGATCGGATAAGGGCCAGGATCGCTTTGGTCAGGATACCAAATGAACGTGATAGGCGCGAGCGGCTGGCTGCCAGGCGCGGTGGTGAAAGGAATACCGATCGGCCCACCATCCCACTCACCGGCGCCAAAGTCAGCGTGTACGCCGGTGTTGGCCCCGATCGTGGCGATATACGCCTGGGACTGTGAATCGAGCGGTAAGGTGTCCACCCGCGTGTTCCAGATGTTGTTGGGTGGGAACAAGGGACAGGTGCTCAGGGGTGTGCATGCTTCTTGCCAACGCGCTGCCACCTGCTGGATGTCGGTCACGGTAATGACGCCATCGCCGTCACGATCAAACCGGGGATCGTTGGACGCGGCCGGCCAGCGACCCGCCAGTGCGGTAACGTCCTGGACATCTACGTGGCCGTTATGGTCAAAGTCTGGGCAGGTTCCAGCGGCCGAGATGGGCCTGGCCGTACATACCAGCATGACAAGACAAAGCAACGCCCCCGCGCGGATAAAAAACCAGCTGGATTGCATGAAGACCTCCGTTGGACCAACCCTCAGCCTGAACCGTGACTGCATTATACGCGTACAAGCCGCGCGAAGGCAAGCGGGGCCACCAATCCTATGTTCACGCTGACACCCGAGGCGGCGGGGCGTGGTGGATGGCAGAGGAAATCAACTTGAGCAGGGGCACAGAGACATGACGCAAGAAACCGTTGGCTATGTTGAACTTGAATGGACGTGCCGGCAGTGCGGCCGGCGCAATCCTGGAGAGCGCAAAACCTGCGCCAGCTGCGGCGCGGCCATGCCCGCGGATGCTGCGTTCGAGGCGCCCGCGCAGGAAGAGCTGATCACCGACAAGGGCAAATTGGCGCGCGCCGTGCTCGGCCCCGATATTGCCTGCGGCTTCTGCGGCACGCGCAATCCAGCCGACGCCAAGATCTGCAAACAATGCGGCGCTGATCTGACCCAGGGCAAGGCGCGCAGCAGCGGACAGGTGGTAGGCGCGCTGCGCACGGCGCCCGTACCCGAGGCCGCGTGTCCCTTCTGCGGAGCGATGAACCCCGTCACAGCCACCAAGTGCAAGCAGTGCAACGGCAACCTGGCGGCCGCACCGCCGCCTGTCGCCGCGCCCGCGGCGCAGCCGGCCAATTCCCGCTGGATGTGGCTGGCGGTGGCCGCAGTCATCGGCTTGTGCCTGCTGGGCGTGATCCTCTTCAGCGCCCTGGGCGGTCGCCGCACAGAAACCGTAGCCACCGTACAGAGCGTGCAATGGCAGCGCACGATCGCCATCCTGGGTCTGCGCCCCTCGACCGCGTCAGCGTGGCAAGACCAGGTGCCCGATGGCGCCGACATCAACACGTGCGAGGATCGGGTGCGCTACACCCAGGCCGAACCGGCCGCCAATGCTGAAAAGGTGTGCGGCACGCCTTATGTGGTTGACCAGGGCAGCGGCTTTGGCAAAGTGGTGCAGGACTGCCAGTACAACGTCTACGAAAAATGGTGCGAATACCAGACCCTGCAATGGACAGTCATCAATACCGTGGTGGCCGAGGGCGCTGACCTGTCGCCCGCGTGGCCGCAGGCGCAGCTGACGCAGGGTGAACGGGCAGGACAGCGCGATGAAAAATACGTGGTGACGTTCAATAACGACGGCCAGCAGATCACCTATACCCCAGCCAGCGTGGATGACTTCGCCCAATTTACGCCCGGCAGCCGCTGGAGCCTGACCGTAAACGGCTTCGGCTCTATCACGGACATTCAACCTGCGCCCTGAGGAGAGCCGCGTGCCTATCACCGATGCCCAACGCTGGAACCAGCGCTATCGAGAGGGACAACACGCCGGTTTTGAACGTCCGCGCGCCTTTCTGCTGGCACAGGCCGCCTGGCTGCCCACGGGCGGCCTGGCGCTGGACGTGGCGATGGGTCTGGGCGCCAATGCTGGCTGGCTGCTGGCGCGCGGTCTGCGCGTCATCGGCGTGGATATCAGTGAAGTGGCGGTGCGTCAGGCCCGCGCACATCAGCCCGGCCTACAAGCCGTGGTTGCCGATCTGACCGCGTTCAGCCTGCCCGCGCATACGTTTGATGTCATTCTCAATTTCTATTATCTGCAGCGCGACCTGTGGCCGCAGTTTGTACAGGCACTGCGCCCTGGAGGCGTCCTGATCTATGAAACGCTGACGCAGGCCGTGCGCCAGGTGCGTCCCGACATCTCGCCCGAGTTTCTGCTGGCGCCTGGCGAACTGCGCCAGGGATTTGCCGGGCTTGACGTGCAAGTCTACCGTGAGGCATGGATCGAAGCCGGCTGCGACTCACGCCGCGCCGTGGCGAGCATGGTGGCGACGAAACCGCGGTAGAAGTGCAGAGTGCAAAGTGAAAACGCTGAATGCTGAATGAGGA
>CAZEPA010000644.1:0-2670 GCA_964513955.1 uncultured Anaerolineae bacterium
ATCTCTTGCTTTGCTCCTTCGCTCGGGTCAACGCCGGCAGGAGCATCGCTGCGAGAATCGCAATGATAGCGATCACGACGAGGAGTTCGATTAGGGTGAAAGCTAATTCCTGACGGCGGGTCCGACGCAAATAAACCACCTCTGCACAGGTTCGGTCCATGACAGTAGCATCGCCTGACTCCTCATCCACAGCAAGGTGAATCTGTATATCCCCAAGGACCCGCCCGCGGCTGATTCATCTGGTTTTGGGAATGGGGTAACGTAGCCTTCGCATGGGCGGGCTTGCTCACCCTGTCCGAGAACCGGCGTGCCGTGGACTTCTATTTTCTTGCGGCGCCCGATGTTCCCGCGGGTTTTATGGGGTCCGCAACTTGGGGTGTGGCGCAACGGATCAGGTTCGCCGCCCCCCTAAATTGCTTTGAGCCCCTCTCATCGGTTGAGGACCGGCCAGACGGTCGTAAAGGTCTGTTGCTGGCACCAGGATTTGAGTGTGTCGGCCGTGGTTTTTTCCCGCTCCTTCTGCAGTTCAAAAATGCCGTTGGCCAGATTGCGCAGGCTGGCCAGCACGGCCGCGCCTTTTCGGTCGGCGGTGCGGTTGGCATCCTCACCCAGAGTGACATCGCGCCGGTAATGCGTGCCGTTTTCGATGGCCGACCAATGACTCCGGATCAATGCCAGCATCGCCGCGTCGTCCTGTTCTTCCAGGCCCAGGCTGGCGGCATAATAGCCGAGGTCGAGCGAGGCGTTCTCCTTGGGTTCGTTCTGATCCTGCGAGTAGCGCTCGACGGCGATGACCTGCCAGCAGCCGCACAAACCAATCTCTTCGGGCGTGACGGCCACGCGCGCCACACGCCGGCGTTCAAGCCGGCCGTGTGCCTTCTCCCAAATGCCCTGTGGGGGGAAAACCCTGCTGGGTGAGCAGGCGCTGCGCTTTTTCGAGGATGCCGCTTTGGTTGCCTTTCAATCCCCACAAATAATCGCCGCCCAGTTCCTGGGTGACAAAGCGCGAGCTCTCCTGCTGGCAATGCATCGCATCGGCGGTGATCAGCGTGCCGGGCGGCGGCTGGATTTTCTGGAGCAGCGGTTTGAGGGCGGGAATTTCATTGCTCTTTTCCTCGAGGGCGACCTGGTCGAGCGTCAGGCGCAGGTGATGCGTCACGGCGGAAAGCAATTGCAGCGGTTTGCCATCGTGTCGTCCGCTGCCGCGCAGCACCTTGCCATCCACCGCCAGTTGCGCCACCGCGCCGATCTCCTGTTCGTTGAGCCATTGGCCGATGAGACTGGCAAACGCGACGGCATCCACCTGGCTGATCACGCGCTGGAAAGTTGAATCGCTCGGCGGATAGTAACGCCGATCCGCTTCATCGGTCGTGCCGCCCAAGGCGCGGAGCTGGCGCTGGGTAAACTTTTTGCAGGTGTTCTCAAAGGCGCGATAACCGCAGGCACCCATCAATGTGCAGACCGCCGCGCAGGCCAGGACAAACCGTTGCCGATGACGCAGCCCGTGGCCGCGGCGCGCATCGGGCAAGGCGCCGATCCGGTCGAGCAGGCTTTCCAAGGCGGGTGCGCGAAACGGGCACGGGCCGGCCAGTTCGGCTTCGTGAAGAGCCAGTTCTTCCGGCAGGCGGGCCTGGCGCAGACGCTGGCACGCCCGGGGACGCAGTTCGCGAAGGTAAAGTTGTTTGGGTTCTCCGTGTTCCTCATAATAGTCGCGGCTGGAGCGGCCAAAGCCCCCGGTCGGGCCGACCGCTTCGAAACCGCAGGCGCGATAACAGGTGCCGCGGTAGCGCGACTCATCCACGAAGCTTTCCACCACGAGCACTGGATGGCCCCAGCCCTCCTGCCAATCGTCGGAGAGTCGCCGCAGCACCAAACCCAGCACGCGCGAGGCCAGATTGGGAAAGCGCTGGCGTTCAGGCAAAACCAGGAAGCGGCTGTTATTGACAACCAGGCCGAGCCGACGGGCGCGCTGGCGGGGACTCCAGCCAATCCAGCGTTCGCGCGCTTTGAGGTGCAGGGCGGGCGCGCTGAAAGTCAGCAGGGCAACCCATTGGCCGTCAACCTCGGCGACGTAGCGCAGCGACTGGCCGGCCAGCCGGCTGCTCTGCAGGTAATGCCGCGATTCCAGGTAATAGTTGAACTGCCCGTGTTCATCCTCGCGCACAAGGCGGACGGTGATTCGATCCAAAATGTTGTTTTCAGTCGGTGCCTTGGCCAAAACCATGAAGCAAGCGTGCGCCCGGCGGGAAACTTTGTCCAGTCATTTATAATCTTCGCTCCAACAGACTCACTTTCTCTTAATCCAGATGAATCAGCCCCGCCTCAAATCTTGAGCAACCTTGCGGGAGCATTGGATCGTCCGGAAACCGAGCCCTGTTTCACCAGGAATACAGCGAGGCTTGCCGTTTGCCAACAAGCCCGCCAGCATAGCATCCAGCAGACAGCATGGAACTGAACATGAACAACATCGCTCGCATCCTCCTCTTAACGATCCTCCCGGCTGTTATCCACGCCTCGCCTCAAGCGGACACGCGTGTGCGGGAGTATATCATGCCGGTTCGAGTCCTCTGGACAACGCCGCCCGAGGGGGCGGTCGTCAACAATACAGCGCACCTCCTGAAGCCCTTCTCCGGCCAGATTACCCTTGATGGAGGCGATGTCTGTGTGATG
>CAZEPA010000645.1:0-2665 GCA_964513955.1 uncultured Anaerolineae bacterium
GCTCGCGCCGCAAAACGAGACCCGCAGCCCATGCTGGCGAACCATACCGACGACCCCGCTGCACAACTGGGCATTCTACCAAAACAAAAAACAAACGTTTCAAGCGCCTGCCGCTTGAGCGCCGATCGCTTGCACATGAAGCTGCAAACCAAGCGCCCGCACTACTTTGAGAATCGTGGCAAACTCCGGGTTGCCTGTTGTCGAAAGTGCCTTGTAGAGGCTCTCGCGCCCTAATCCCGCGTCGCGAGCAATCTGTGACATGCCTTTGGCGCGAGCAATATCACCCAGTGCGGCCACCACTAAAGCCGCATCGCCATCCTCTAGCGCGGCATCGAGATAGGCGGCCATATCCATTTCTGTTTCAAGATGCTCGGTTACATCCCAAGCACGAGTTGTAATCTTCTTCTGTTCCATGCTTCCCACCTACACAGCGCGTGCGAGTTCCAAGGCGGTCTGAATATCCTGATCTTGCGTCCGCTTGTCACCGCCTGCTAACAAGATCACCAGGGTCGTACCGCGTTGCACGAAGTAGACCCGATAGCCGGGCCCATAATCAATCCGCAATTCCGAGACACCGCCACCCACTGGTCGCACGTCACCGGGGTTGCCCAATGACAGACGGCGGATGCGCACGTCAATCCGTGCGCGGGCTTGGCGGTCGCGCAAATTGGCGAACCAATCGGCGTAGATTTCGGTCTGACGAATCTCGATCATGGCTATATTGTATCCTGAAGGATACGGCTGTGCAAATAAAGGAACACCGAGATGACTGTCTGATGGCGGAATTGCTGTGCGATGACGCTTTTGCATAACACCGAGTTTGACGGCAAGTCGTGGTGTTGTCTGTTAATGGCCCCACGCTGTTGGAATGTCGGCCTAACGGTGCGGCGGGTCAGCCGCACGAGGGAGGGCACGCAGTGCCCGCACGAGTGCTGGCTGCACCCGCTTGTTCGGCCGCCGCGAGCGCAGCGAGCAAGGCCGACATGCGGGTGTCAACCCGCCGCACCGTTCAGCCGAGCGCGCAGCGGTCGGCTGAACGGCCAAGCTTCAGGTGCGGCTGCGCCCACCCAACCTACCATCGCGCGAGCTCTACCGCCGCAGCCGTCAGCTTGACTCAGGGGTTAGGCCCCACCCTGGCCCACCGCAACCCAAATAGACTTGCCACCCTAACGGCGAACCGTGCTTGTTACCCGCCTCTGTTAACGCATGAACTGGCGGCCTACTCAAACAGGTCCGAATGCCTACCCGTGCGCTCCAAGATGATTTCATCTCCCTGCAGCTTGTAGATCAGCAACCAGTCCGGCTCCAGATGGCATTCGCGCCGGTCGCGATAGTTGCCCTTCAAGGGGTGGTCATAGTAGCGTTCCGCTAACGACTCCTCGTTGATCAGCGCGGTTACGACCTGCTTGAGCTTCTCGATGTCTTTCCCGCGCCGTTGTGCCAGGCGCAGGTCGCGCTCAAACTGGGTGGTATAGTTGGGCGTGCGCATCAGATCCCCAGCCGAGCGAACATGTCTTGTGCATTCTCGCAATGCACGACATTCTCGCCTGCGTCCGACTCGGCAAACGTGCGCAGCGTGACCGCGTTGGGAATCCGGACATCAAACGGCAAGCCACGGTTGAGCTTAACCTGCTGATAGAAGAGGGTAATCGCTTGCGTTGCCGAAAGCCCCAATTGCTCAAACACGTCTTCGACTTCGTTCTTGAGGTTGGGGTCAACACGCGCCCGAATCATGGCTGACTTGTTCATGGACACCTCCGTTCTGAGCGGAAGTGTACCACGAATGGGATACAACGGCAAGTTCTGAAAAACGAATTCGGGTCACAAAGAGGGCACGTTGCTCTGCCCGTTGCCAGGGCTTCAGCAGCGAGTCATTGGTCTTTTTGGCGGTTAATTGGTTGCGCTGGATTGGATGGCCTAACGGTATGGCTCAGCGGCGGGCGGCGGGGCGAGACTTGCGGGGCTGAGCAACTCAATTATCGCGCAGCATGCCTTCGGGCGGCGCAGGCCGCCCGTCCGCTGGAGCCGGTGTTGGGCGGTTCACACTTTACTAGACTTGTATTTGGTCCTGATGGGTCACAATGTATTTGATCTGTAGCTCTTCGAGGGGATCACGATATTCAAAGAATTCGGAATCGAGCTTATCAAGCTTGGTTCTAGATGTTTCACTCAGAGAATCGAGGCGCTCTCTCCTTTGTTGCAAATCTCGTGGTGGTGGACCACCAGGAAATAATTCAATTGCTTTTCTAACCAACTTTGCTGTGTGACGTGCGCCAATCTGGTCAAGCGCATCAGGAGTATCCAGAGCGTAATCTCCTGATGAATTGTAGAAGAATTGATGAAAGCCGCCGTTGTTTACTTCCGACTCCAGCCAATAAACATGATTAAGAACTTTTTCAGGGCCTGATAGGCTATCGAAGCCTGATTTATGAATCTTGTCTTCGATGCCATAGCTTAACTCAATAATCATTGCCGTCGGCTTTTTGAGTTGGAGTATTTGATCGATCCGAAGCCTCTTGCCAGGAAACAGGCTATCGCCTTTAGGTGCTTTCTTGAAAAGCCTCCGAAACCATTCCATCGTATTCCTCCTCCTGGATTAGGTTGCCGCCCAACGAAATATGGGTTATGCAGCGGCCAATAAGATAACAGCGTCTCGTGCAGGACG
>CAZEPA010000646.1:0-2661 GCA_964513955.1 uncultured Anaerolineae bacterium
GTTGCGCACCATGACCGCACGCAGGAGCTCAACGCGGCGAAAGTTCACCACATCGCGCGCCGGCGGATCGTCTGCAGCAAAGACCCAGCCGTAGGCGTGCGCGGCCAGGATGTCGAAGTAGCGCGCCGCGCCCGCGTCGTACATCTGCTGTAAGTAGATCAGATCATCCAGCCCGTAGGCCGAGCCAACGGGGGTCAGGGTCGGCGCCAGCGCGCCGCCCAACACCTGCACGTCAGGGTCGGCCGCTTTGGCCTGCGTGTAGCTGATCTTGAGCAGCGCCGTGTAGGCGGCGGCGTCAACCGGGCGATAGCCCCATTCCAGGGCGAGGTTCGGTTCGTTCCAGATGATGAGGTAATGGACGCGGCCCTGAAAATGGCGCACGAACTCATAGACGTAGCGGCCAAAGTCGGTGTAGTGCGCCTCATCTAGGAACAGAAAGGTGGTTGCTTTGGGCCGCGCCCAGGTCGGCACGAAGCCCAGGCGGGCGATGACCGTTAGCCCCTGCGCGCGCGCGTGGTCCACCACCAGGTCAGCGTGCGCCCAGTCGAAGCGCCCTGGCGCCGGCTCATGGTAGGCCCAGGGAAAGTATTCGACGATCCAGGGCGCTCCCAGCTCACGCACCATTTGCAGGGTGCGCTTGATTTTCCACGGCTCGACTTCGTCCGTTAAACGGGTGTGCATTCCCATTTTGGGGTTGATCGTGTACACGGTCTGCGGCGGACCGAGGATGACCAGGGGTTGCGGCGGCGCGGCCAGGGCTACGATCACCAGGCCCAAGAGCAGCCCACGCAGCAGCGCTTTCTTGGAGAAAAGCGCCGTGGCGTTTTCAGAGAAAAGCGCCGTGGCGCGTGACTTGAACGATGATCTTTTCACACTCCGCATTATACCTGCCGTCATAGCACGTTGGCAAAAGGTTGCCCAGGAATTCCAAATGTAGGCTTTGGGCAACAATAGGTTAAAATAGTAGCGTTCATTGGCACGAGATTGACAGGAGTGATCAGTGGCAGGGATGCTATCTTTTGACCAGTTACGCTCGATTTTGGTTGCGACGGCGACGCATCTACCGGATCATCGGAAGCGGCCGAACCGGATCTACGAGATGGCAGATGCAGCGTTGGGGGCGTTTGCCGTGTTTTTCGTGCAGTCGCCATCATTTCTGGCCCATCAGCAGGAAATGCAACGGCGGCAGGGTCAGAACAATGCGCAGAGCTTGTTTGGCATCGATCAAGTGCCGAGCGATCCGCAGATTCGCAATCTGCTGCATCTGGCAACGCCTTTCTGGCAGGTGTTCGAGCAGTTGCGGAAGGGCGATTACCTGCAGGCATATCAGGGCTGCTTCGGTCGCTGGTTATGCGCCTTAGATGGCACGCAATACTTTCACTCGCAGAAGATTCACTGCCCGCAATGCACGACACGCGTCGTCAACGGGAGCACGCACTACTCCCACTCGCTGGTTGCGCCGTTGATCGTGGCACCGGGGGAGAACCGCGTGATTGCGCTGGAACCCGAATTCGTGCAACCGCAAGATGGGTGCGAGAAACAAGACTGCGAGTTGCGGGCGGCCGAGCGTTGGCTGAAGCGTAACGCCGATCGTTTCGCCGCTGGCTCAATGACCCTGTTGGGCGACGATCTCTACTGCCACCAACCATTGTGTGAGCTGGTCATCGAGCAGGGCCAGCACTTCATTTTCACCTGCAAACCCGACTCACACCGGGCTTTGTATCAAGAAGTCGACTTGCTCGCCACAATCGGCGGTGTCACTGAAGTCCAGCAGCGGCGCGGGAACGGTCAGCGGTCCGAAATCTGGCGTTATCGGCACGCCACACGGGTGCCTCTACGCGCCGATACCAAGCCGCTTTACGTCAACTGGTGCGAAGTGACGATCACTGATGAAGCCACAGGTGAACTCAGCTACCATAACGCCTGGGCAACCGATCATGTCTTGACGGAGTCCGCGCTGCATGACTTTGTGATCGCAGCGCGCACCCGCTGGAAGAGCGAGAATGAGAACAACAACGTGCTCAAGAACTACGGTTACCACCTGGAGCACAATTTCGGCCACGGCCAAAAGTACCTGGCGCTGGTGCTTGTCATGCTCAACCTGCTGGCGTTCCTGTTTCACACCGCCCTCGATCTGTGCGACGAGCAATACCGCCGCGTCCGCGCAGAACTCGCCGCCCGTCAGACCTTCTTCCACGATGTGCAAGCTCTGACCCGTTATCTCTACTTCGCTAGCTGGCAGGCGCTCATCAGCTTCATGTTTACCGGTCTCGAACTTGACACCGATGCGCCTTCAGCGCGGCGCCGACGTGCGAACCGCCGCTAGAGGGCGCACCGCGCCCTTCGCTCAGTCGTATAGCCGATCGCACGCGCCCGCGCATCGGGATAACAGCATCCCACCTGCTCTTGTGCGGATGGTAGCTCCACATAAACTAGCCCCGACCGCATCGTGCCCGCAACGATGTCACCACTTGGCTTCCGCCCACCTCCCAATCGCCATGCACCCCGCCCGGTCAGCCTTTACTTTTGGAGTTCCTGAAGGTTGCCTGGTTTCTTTAGGGTAAGCTGCTGACTTGTGTTATACTAGACGCCACCTTAGCCTTGCAGGAGGAGACCGACAGCGTGCCATGCGAGTGTTGATTACCGGCGGCGCCGGTTTTT
>CAZEPA010000647.1:0-2659 GCA_964513955.1 uncultured Anaerolineae bacterium
TGGCTGGCGCGCACGCAGCCCACCGTGGATTGGGCGGTATCGGTGCGCGCCCTGCGCCAGGGGCAACCACTGACGGCAGGAGATCAGCCTGTCCAATTCGATGTCCGCCATCCGGTGGCCGGTTTCTATCCCACCACCACATGGACTGCCAGCGAAACGGTGAACGATTTTTATCGGCTGCCGCTCCCGACGGGCCTGCGGCCAGACGCGGTGCAGATCATTCTCTACCGTCAACTCGACAACGGACGCTTCGAAAACCTGGGCGGCGTGGAAATCCCGATCATACCTTGAGGCAGCCGATGTGCTTGATTGGCGAAGCAAAAAGAGCCTTCGAAGCGGGCGCTTCGAAGGCTCTTTGGCTCTAATTGCTATTTCCCGGAAGCGAGCGGCGGCTTACTGCTCTTCGTGGTTGACGACAACCTTGACATCCGGGCGAATGTCGCCTGTGAGTTTGACCGCAACCGTGTGTACGCCGACCTCGCGGATCGGGTGTTCCAGCACGACGGTGCGCTTGTCTACCGGCTGGCCCAACGATTGCTCCAGCGCCGTGGCAATGTCCGCGCTGGTGATTGAACCATAGAGGCGGCCAGAATCGCCAGCCTTCGCCGTAAACGTCAGGGTAATGGCGCTGATCCGGTCGGCCAGCGACTGCGCCTGCTGGCGTTCGCGCGCCTGGCGCCGAGTCGTCGCATCCTTGATATCCTTGACCTGCTGGCGCACACCGCCTGTGGCAGGCGTGGCCAATCCGCGTGGGATCAGATAGTTGGCCGCATAGCCGCCCATCACCTTCTTAATGTCACCGGCATGACCCAGGGCCGGCACATCTTTCAACAAAAGCACTTCCATGATCTTACTCTCTGACTCCTCTGCTTGGGTTCAATATCTATACGACTCCATCTTACTCGAAATTGGCGCAGTATCCAAATCTGCCCGCTCAACCCAGGCGGCCTGCGTCCCAGGCCAGATGAGAAATGGCGTGCAGGCAAGAACGAAGCCATTCAGGTGCAGAATGAGCAGGTTCTGATCTCCAAAGTGAGCAGGGCGCCTGGTTATCCTTTGCAGGTCGTGTCAACTACGTGCGATCACCAGGCAACCTTCCTGGCTGAATGAGCCACGCCGGCCCGCCTGGCTGTCTCTGCACAGATCTGGTAGTTGCCTGCTCAGCGCGGCTCAATCCGCATCGGCATACCGTTTTTGCTGGCAATGGTGCCTTCCATGACGACCTGCGGCTGGTGGCCGGGCTGGAGCCGGAGTTGAAAGCGCGGGACCAGCAGCGCCGCAATGACATGGGTCTCCAGCATCGAAAAACTGTTGCCCAGGCAAATCCGTTTGCCGGCAGCAAAGGGGTGAAAAGCATAGGGATGCTGCGCCGCTTCCGCTTCTGGCGTCCAGCGCTCGGGGTCGAAACGCTCGGGATCGGGCCAGAAGTCGGGATGGCGATGGGAGGCGTAAGGGAAGGGCATCACGCGTGATCCCTGGGGAATGCGCACTCCGTCCATCTGGTCATCGGCCACCACATCGCGCGCATAGAGCGGGGCCGCCGGGTAAAGGCGCAGCGTTTCCTTAACCACCTGCAAGGTGTAGGGCAGGCGCTTCAGGTCCTCAACCGTGGGTGTGCGCGTGCCGAGCACAGAGTCAATTTCCGCCAGCAGGCGCTGCTCCACCGCTGGGGCTTGCGACAGCGCATAGAAGAGAAAGGTCAGCGTACGTGCGGTAGTCTCGTGCCCGGCCATGAAGATGGTGATTGATTCGTCGCGGAGAAGCGTATCAGCCATGGGCTGGCCTGTCTCCTCGTCGCGCGCGAGCATGAGCTTGGTCAACAGGTCATCGGGCCACTGATCTTGGGGCAGGCTGCGGCGCTGCGCAAGCAGTGCGTTGATGTAGTGGTGCACCAGCTCGCGGGCCTTGTAGTAGCGGCGGTTGGCCGGCGTGGGCAGCCAGCGCGGCAGCCTGATGGGGCTATTCAAGGCGGCGCCTGCGTAGCTAACCATGAATCCCACCGCATCTTTGATCTCGAGCAGATCGCTGCTGGACTCGGTGCTGAACATCGTATGCAGGATGACGGCTGCGGTCAGCAGCATCATCTCGTCGCCCAGCTCGACCGTTTGCCCGGCCAGTCCCTGCCAGCGGGCGATGAGCGCTGCACTGTCGGCCACGAAAACCGGCAGATGCTGCTCAATGGCGCGCGGGGTGAAGAAAGGCGCCATCAGTCGGCGTTGGCGGCGCCACAGATCGCCGCGGCTGGCTACCAGTCCATCCCCTACGATCAGCTCGCGCACGATGTCGTAGCTTTCCAGCTTATCGTAATGATCGCTGTTGGTGACGTTCACCTGGCGCACGTGATCGGGATGGACCACCAGAAACATTTCCCGCGGGCCGAGCTTGAGATGCGGCAAGTCGCCGTAGTTATGCCAGGCGTCCATGAAAAAGCGCAATTGACCCTTGCGCCCCATATCGCGCATGAGTTCGGGGATGCTGGGGGCGTAAAGACTTTCTGATAAACGGGGAGCAACCGTCATTGCCATAAAAAACTCCGCAGATGGTTGTGGCTAAGCGGCACAGGGCGCTGCCTTTGTTCAATTCTTCACAGCATTGTAGCACCGGTCGCCTTGAGCGGCAAGCATGATCTATTGCAGTTCACTGTCGGAAATCAGCGCTC
>CAZEPA010000648.1:0-2658 GCA_964513955.1 uncultured Anaerolineae bacterium
CGGCCGTTTCTTGCAGCTGCGCCACCAGCCCATCTAGCGCGGCGCGATGACCGCGCGCGGTGCCGCTAATCGTGGTGCGCCCATCTTCCACGCCCAGGATCGGCTTGAGCGTCAGCGCCGTGCCCAGCCAGCGCTCGGCCAGGCCGATGCGGCCGCCCATCTGCAGATAGCGCAGGTTGTCTACGATCATGCGCACGTGCAGCAGCGGCACCACGCGGCGGGCCTCCTCTGCAGCTTCGGCCAGCGTGGCCCCGGCCTCGCGCGCGCGTGCTGCCTCCAACACGACGAAGCCGGTGCCCATGGAGACCGAGCGGGAGTCAATCACTTCCACCGGGATGTCTACGAACGCCGCGGCCTCGCGCGCCACGTTCACGGTGCGGCTGTAGTCGCTTGACAGATGAACGGATAGGATGCCGTCATGGGTTTGCGCCAGTTTCTGGTAAGTCTCGATGAACGCCTCTACCGTGGGCGGTGAGGTGACCGGCAGCTTGGAAAGCTGCGAGAGATGGTGATAAAACTGCTCAGGCGTGATGTCCAGTCCATCGCGGTAGGTGACACCATCGTAGGTAACAGACAGAGGTACGATCGTAATCTGAAAGTGGCGCAGCAGGTCACGCGGAATATAAGCGGTGCTATCTTTGACAATGGCAAACGACGGCATTGTTTGACCAATCCTCAACCGGTGGCGCTCTGCACAGGCACGGTTTGCGCAGACAAGATCAAAGGGCTGATGCTCCCCACCGGACGGCCTGAATCGTCATGATCGTCATGACCATCCACATTATACCATGAGCAGAGGATTGTAGAAAACGCAGGCCAGGAATAGAACGGCTCGTAACACACGTTCGCGGGCCATACCTGGATGGGATTGTAGAAAACGCAGGTCAGGAATAGATTGGCTCGACGGCGTCGAGAACACGGGGCAAGAGCCTGTGCAGGTCATCCATCAAGTCAGGCAAGCTGCCGTCTAGGACGGCGCGGCGCGGATACCAGGCCAGCGTGCCTTCGGGCGACGGCGTCAGCGCGCCGCCGGTCGCCTCGGCCGTGAAGACGAAGATCATGACGCCGGTGCGGTCGTCGCCCGTGCCCTGGATCGGGTTAGGCGGCAGGTTGAGCACACCGTGCAACTGCACATGGCTGACGATCAGCCCTGTCTCCTCGACGATTTCGCGCACAGCCGCGTCGTAAACGGTTTCGCCGGCCTCCACATGCCCGCCCACGCCGTTGAGGCGGTTGGCCCACAGGCGCTTGGTGGGCGCGCCGCGCAGCAGAAGGACATCCTCGCCCTTGAGGATGAAGCAAAGGGTGCGCGGCACCACGGTGTAACGATCGTCAGCCATAAGTTTCTCCCTGGGTAATGGAAATCAACTGGGCGAGCATGTCCAGAAAACTGGCGCGCCGTCGTTGGCATGAATCAACGGTAACACGGGAACAGGGTTCTGTCAAAACGGCGATTCTTGCTCCGGACTCCTGAACTTGCCCAGGAGTTTGTGTACCCGAACAAGTGGGGAGTGCGGGTCTTGACGGCATGGTCGTGGACCAGAGTGTTTGTAATGTAAATTACCGATCGAAATGCACCTGGTGCATAAGAACGCCAAAGGCGGCCTGGCGGTGGTGGGCGTGCTGCTGAAGGGGGGTGCTGAGAATCCGGGCTATGCTGCGGTGCTGAACAACCTGCCAGCCGCTGCAGGCGAACCGCAGGCGGTCCGCGGGGCATCGGTGGATGCCAATCAACTGCTGCCGGCCACGCGCACCTCCTGGCGCTACAACGGCTCGCTGACGACCCCGCCGTGCGCAGAAGGCGTGCAATGGCTGGTCATGAACACACCGGTGGCGCTGTCGGACGCGCAAATTGCCAAGGTCACGACCATCTACAACGCGAACGCGCGACCGCTGCAGCCATTCAACAGCCGCACCTTCGTGTTGACCCTCACCCTGCCCGTCACCGGCGATGTCAGCCTTGCGTTCGATGCCATCTTGCTGCTGCTTGGCGCGCGGCTGATGCTTGCCGGGCTGGCGCTCCTCCGCCGCCGCCACCAGCTGGCGGTCGGTTAATCAGAAGAGACCCGGTTTCTGACAGAAGCCGGGTTTCTGCTAATCTGAAAATTCCTCAAATTACTTGACAAGATGCGCCTTTGCTGCTATACTGAAAGTGCTTTCATGTAAGGACAATCAGTGGTCGTCTCACAACGAGGTGGTGGCTATCGTGCCCAGTGTGACCATCTACGATGTCGCCCAAATGGCAGGCGTCAGCATTGCGTCCGTTTCGCGTGTACTCAACTCGCCTGAGCAGGTCAACCCTGCCACGCGCGCGCGGGTGATCACGGCCATTGACACGTTGGGTTTTGTGCCGAAGGCTGAAGCGGCTGCACGCGCACGCCGCAGTACGCAGCGCATTGGCGTGCTGGCCCCTTTTTTCACCTATCCCTCTTTTGTGCAACGCCTGCGCGGGGTTGCCACCACCCTGTCTAGTATCACTAATGAATTGGTTATCTACAACGTGGATTCTTCAGTTCATCGCGACGCCTATCTTGCCAGCCTCCCCTTGACCCGCCGCCTGGATGGCATCATTGTCATGGCGCTGCCCTTTGCCGAAGCAGTGGCGGAACGCTTGATGCAGCGTTTGGCCTTTCATGAGATGGACGTTATCTTGATCGA
>CAZEPA010000649.1:0-2652 GCA_964513955.1 uncultured Anaerolineae bacterium
GCCTGACCGGCCTGCACCGTGTCATGGCGCAGGCTGAGCAGCAGCCCAGGCAGATCAATGCGTACCGGGCACACCTCACGGCACGCGCCGCACAGCGACGAGGCGTGCGCCAGCTCGCCGAATTCGCCCAGGCCGCTCAACAACGGAGAGAGCACGCTGCCCACCGGGCCGGGATATGTTGACCCGTAGGCATGGCCGCCAATGCTGCGGTAGACCGGGCAGATGTTCAAGCACGCGCCGCAGCGGATGCAGGTCAGGATTTCGGCCAGGTCGCTCTGCAAAATACCAGTGCGGCCGTTGTCCACCAGGACCAGGTCCAGTTGCTCCGGCCCGTCGGCGTCAGCCTCGCGCCGCGGCCCTGTGATGAGCGAGGTGTAGACGCTGAGCTTCTGGCCGGTGGCGCTGCGCGCCAGGAGCTGGAGCAACAGGGCCAGGTCGTCGGGCGTCGGCACAACGCGCTCGATGCCCATCACCGCGACGTGAATGCGCGGCAGCGACGTCACCATGCGGCCATTGCCCTCATTGGTCACCAGAGCCAGCGTGCCGGTGCTGGCCACGGCGAAATTGACGCCGCTGATCCCCATGTCCGCTTCGAGAAAGATTTGGCGCAAGACGCGGCGCGCGATGCCAGCCAGTACGGTCGGATCGTCTACGTAATCCACGTTGAGCTTCTGCTGAAACAGGCGGCCGATCTCCTGGCGCGTCTTGTGCAGCACCGGAGCAATGAGGTGCGACGGCGCTTCCTGGGCGAGCTGGGCAATGTACTCGCCGAGATCGGTTTCGATGACCTCCAGCCCGACTGCTTCCAACGCCGCGTTGAGGTGAATCTCCTCGGTCACCATGGACTTGGCTTTGACGATCGTTCGCACCTGGTTGGCCTGCGCAATCGCGGCGACGATGCGCTGCGCGGCGGCCGCGTCGGGCGCCCAGTGTACCACACCGCCGGCCTTTTCCACGTTGGCTCCCAATTCGACCAGGTAGTCATCCAGCCTGGCGAGGGTATGGCGCCGTATCAGCCGCGCCCGATCGCGCACGGCGTCCGCGTCGGGCAAGGTGGCAAGTGCGGCCAGCCGGTTGGCCGCAAAGCGCGCCGTGGCTGTTCCTAACGCGCCGCGCATCACGTCGTTGTGCAATCCGCTTTCGATGCGATCGTGCAGAGGGATTGGCGTGGTGTGCATAGGCTGTTCAGTCCGCCTCCGCGCGCGCAGGGTCTCGGTTGGCGAGGACTTCCGCCAGGTGGACGGCGCGCATGGTTCTTCCTTGCCGATGCAGGCCGGCGCTGATGTGCAGCAGGCAGGAGAGATCGCAGCCAACCACGCAGTCCGCGCCGGTTTCAGCCAGGCGGCGCAGTTTGTTGGCGAGCATATCTTCTGAGATGTGCGGAAACTTGACGCTGAAGAGGCCGCCGAAGCCGCAACATTCCTCCGCGTCGGGTAGGAGCGTGATCTCTGCGCCGCGCACGTGGGCCAGCAGCGCGGCCGGCTGTTGCCGGACTCCCAGCCCGCGCAGCAGATGGCAGGAAGCGTGGTAGGTCAGGGCGCCCGTGGCAGTCGCGCCTACGTCGGTCACGCCCAGCACATCCACCAGGAACTGGCTGAACTCCACCACCCGCTGCGCCAGGCGCTGACTGCGCGCCAGCCAGGCCGGCTCGTCGGCAAAAAGTTCGGGATAGTGGTGAACGATCATGTCAGCGCAGGATCCAGACGGAACCACCACCGGACCGTTCGTCCGTTCCAACACCCGGATCGTGTGCCGGGCCATCTCCCGCGCCTCGTCCCAGAACCCGCCGTTGAAGGCCGGCTGGCCGCAGCAGGTCTGTCCGACCGGCACATCCACCGTGACGCCCTGGCGCTCCAGCACAGCAACCACCGCTTCGGCTGTCTGCGGAGACAGGTGGTCAATCAGGCAGGTGACGAAGAGGCTAATACGCCGCGGTCGGGTGTTGGCCGCAACAGCGCTGGTAGACATGGCGCGCTCCTTGTGCGATTCTCAATGCAGCGCAGGATAGCACGAAAACCGCGCCAAGACAAACGGCGAGATCGCATCTCATGGTTGGTCGAACATTCCGCATCCGGCCTGCGTTATGGTACAATAGCGCCCGGCAAAGGGCAGGAGGCGAAGCTTGAAATTCCCATACGGCATCAGCGACTTCTACAAGTTGATCTATGATCATGGCACAGTCCTGGCGTGAGCTGCGCGCGTCGTGGCGAGACACGATGATCTTGCTGCGGGAATTTCGCCTGCCGCTGTTCATTTTCCTGGTGGCCATCGGCGGCGGGGGCGTGCTCTATTTCATATTGGCGCAGCAGGCTCACGCGCCTATTGAGTCAGTGCCGGAGGCGATTTACACCGTGCTGGCGCAGGCGTTTTTGCAGTCGGCCGGCGACTTTCCTAATCAGTGGTACCTGCAAATTTTTTACTTTATCATGCCGCTGATCGGTATAGGCACGCTGGCGCGCGGCCTGACCGATTTTGGCGTGATGATCTTCAATCGCCGCGCGCGCAGCAAGGAGTGGGAGATGGCCGTCGCCTCGACGTATAGCCAGCATGTCGTGCTTGTCGGCCTGGGGCACCTGGGCTACCGGGTGGCCCAGCATCTGCACAGCATGCACCAGGATGTCGTTGCGGTTGAGATGAACCCCAGCGAAACCC
>CAZEPA010000650.1:0-248 GCA_964513955.1 uncultured Anaerolineae bacterium
AGCTCGTTTTCTTTGTATCCTTTCTCTCATTTTTCACCTCCCTTTTGAGGCTTTGGCCTCCAGCCGCATGCTCATTGACTCCCCCAGTTATCGCTTGCGCCGCATGGTGCTCATCAACGTCGGCACCAACAAGAACAAGCCCAGTGGCCGCATCACGGCTGTCGATCCCCGGGGTGGCGCAGCAGTTCTGGGTGAGAACGGGGTTGGCAAGACCACGACACTGCGGCTCCTGCCCCTGTTCTTCGGGC
>CAZEPA010000650.1:258-2649 GCA_964513955.1 uncultured Anaerolineae bacterium
CAGCGCCATCGTGGACCCCCAGAAGGGTCAGCAGAACATGGTACGGTTTGTGTTGCCCACCGACATGAGTGCGATCGCGTTCGAGTACCAGCGGGGCTCGGACAACGAGCTGCGCCTGGCGGTGCTGCGCCGGCGCGCCGATGATCCGGACTCCCTGTGCTACCGGATCTTTCGCTGCGGGTACCGAAGGGAGCTCTTCGTCCATGAGGGCCGCTTCCTGGGCGAGGAAGAGACACAGAAAGCTGCGATCGAGCTCGGCATCCAGGCCTACAAGCGGCTGACCCCCTCTGACTACCGTCACGTGATCCTGGGCACGCCGGCTGAGACCAAGGAGAAGGTGGCCCTTCGGTCCATCAGCCAGGACTTTTCGTTCGGGCCCCGCCCCTTGGCCAACCTGGACCGGGTGGTGGCGGCCATGGTCAAGAAGAGCGTCAACTTCTCCGACATCATCCAGGTGGCGGTGAGCCTGGCACAGAGCGAGCTGGGGGCAGGTGGTTCGCGGGGTGTACTGTCGTACAAGCAGGGCAAGAGCCAGATCGAGCAGTGGGTTCGCGACCGACAGGCCTGCAAGGACGCCCTCAAACTGCAGCCCCAGGTGAGCGCCCTTCACGACAGCCTGGGCGACTTCCGCCGACTTGAGGCGACGATCCGGGCCTGCCGAGGCGACATCGAAGCCCTGCATCTGATCCGCAGCCAGGAGGTAGAGCGCCTGGGCAGAACCCTGGCGGACTCCAAGGCAGATCGGCAGAGCGCACTCACCGCTGAGCAGCTGGCTCTGGCGGGGCTTGAGTCGGCGGTTAAAACGGCGTCGGATGCGGCCACGGTCGCCCAAGAGGCATTCAAGGAGCAGCAGGATCTGGCGCACTACTTCCGGGACCATGATGCGCCGGGATGCGAGATCAAGCTCACCGGACTGGGACAGCTGGAATCGAACCTGGCCTTGAAGAACTCTCAGCTTGAGGCACACAAGCAGAGCCACGCCAACCTGATCGCCCATTTTCAGAACCTGGAGCACGGGGCGCGCACGCGCGCTGCTGACCATTCCTTCCGGCTCGAACAGTCCAAAGGCCCGCTCAACGATCGGCTGGTTCAGGGCCTCGGCAAGGTGTCACTCAACGAGAAGCACCAGCTGAAGGATCTCGATGATGAGATCGAAGGGCTGCGACAAACACTCGATGAACTGAAGGGCAATCTGCAATCCACTCGGGGAGAGTGGATCGCCCGCAAGAAGTCCCCTGCCGCCAGCGCGGAGGCCATCGCCTTGTTGACCGCTGCAGATGATGACCTGCGCCAGCACTACAGCGCCATTGCCTCAGCCCAGAGGGCTCTCGTTCCGCTTGCGAACGCCGTGCACCAGGCGAAGGTTGAGTTCGATCTCCAGGAAGGGTTTCTGCAGCAGGCTCGCCAGCAGCTCACCCAGGCACGGGACTCACTCGCCCAAGCTCAGCAGATGCTGGCGCCGGCCGACGGCACCCTGCTGTCTGCTCTTCGATCCAGTGAAGACCAGACCTGGCGAACCCACCTCGCGCGCGTGATTGACCCGCGGCTTCTTGGCCACACGGAGCTGACTCCCCACCTCGCTGAGGAGGGAGCTTCATCGCTGTACGGCTGGTCCCTCAACACGGCGGCCCTGCCCGCTCCCGACTGGGCCGACGACGAATCGGCGCGCCAGGCCATCGCAGAGTGTCAGGACCGTGTTGTACGGGCTGAGGCTTCGGTCAAGGCTCAGGAGGCCGCCCTAAAACAGGCAGAAGGTGTTCGCAGAGCGGCGGAGAGCGCCCACCAAACCGACGAAGGCCTCCTCAATGCCAAGAACGCCAGGACCGAGGACCTCGTTGGTCGCCAATCATCTGCGAGCCAGAGGGTGCAAAAGGAACGGGACGCCTCCCAGAGCCAAGCCTCGACTGAAATCACGCGCCTTGATCGTGAAATCAGCGAAATCGATCAGAAACTGAATCGCCTCAAAGGCGACAGGGCCCACCGTGCAAACGCCATCAACCGCGCCAAGGCATCGGTGATGCGTTGGAGTGTCGGCCGTGATTCCTGCAAAATCCGCAGAAAAGCAGCTATGTATTTGATTTAACTAAGATTTTTTACCGACTGTATGAACGCCAGGGCCTAGAGCTTGGAGCGAAAGCGACGTGTTGCTGCGCTATTCGAGTTTAAGGACGGTACCGTGCGGCCATGCCCCGTGGTCTCCAGTTAGCTCAGGTGCTTGCCCACCAGCCCGGTCATCTCGAACATGGTGACCTGGGCCTTGCCGAAGATCGGCTTCAGCTTGGCGTCGGCGTTGATGTTGCGCTTGTTGACGCTGTCCTGCAGCTTGTTGGCCTTGATGTACTCCCACACCTTCTTGGTGACCTCGGTGCGCGGCAGCGCCTTGCTGCCGAT
>CAZEPA010000651.1:0-2634 GCA_964513955.1 uncultured Anaerolineae bacterium
AATCGAGCGGCAGCAGCGCGCCGGCAAAGAGGAACTGCGGCACCAGCACCACGATCACGAGCAGCAGCGCCACGTTCAGGTTGGGCGCGGCCGCGGAAATCGCCAGACCAAAGAGGTAGCCCGACAGCGTGCCGATGAAGAGCGTGATGTAGACCGCGACATACGCGCCCCCGCCGGGTAGATCGGGACGCACAAAGATCACCTCGAAGAGCAGGAAAACGAGCGCCTGGTAAAGCGCCAGGATCAATCCAATCCAGACCTTTGACAGGATGTACGGCCCAACCTGCAAGCCCACGGTGCGCTCGCGCTTGTAGATGTCGGTCTCTTTAACGATTTGCAGCACGGAGCTGAGCGCGCCGACCAGTATGGTGATCAGGCCCATCATGAAGAGCATGGTGATGATCTTGCCGGGGTCGCCCTTGACCGGATCAAACAGCGTGCGCCCCCACATGAAATCCATCAGGCCGATGCCGGGCGCCAGCAGGAGCATCAAAGCCAGGCTGAGCCGGTCGCGCATCAAGATGTTGAGGTTGCGCGAGGAGAGGATCATCAACTGGCTGAGCGCGTTGACGCGCCGGGTCGCGCCGCTGCTCACGCGGCGGGCGATCGTGTCCGGACCGATGTTAGACGCCGCGGCCTGGCGATGGCGAAGGCGCTCAACCACGTAATTTTGATACGCGGACGATTTCTGGTAACGGTCGGCCCAGTCGGTCGGCTTGCCGCGCTTGTCGTCCTCCAGCACGATATAAATGCTGTCGAACTCCATGTCCTTCTCGCGGCGCTCCTGATCGGTGCGGTAGCGATCGAAATAAACCAGCGCTTCTTCGGGTGGGCCATAGAAGGCGACGTAGCCGCCGCGCACCACGAAGATCACTTTGTCGCACATCATCACATTCTTGGTGGCGTGCGTGATGAGCACAATCGTGCGTCCCTGGTCCGCCAGATGGCGCAGCAGCTTCATCATGTTGTATTCGGTGCCAGGGTCGAGGCCAGAGGTCGGCTCGTCCAGGTAAAACAGCCGCGGTTTGGTCAGCAGTTCCACGCCGATGGAGACGCGCTTGAGCTGGCCGCCGGAGAGTTTATGAATCGGCAAGTCCTTGCGTTCGGTCAAATCGAGATCTTCGAGCACTTCAAGGATGCGCTGATGACGCTCAGCCGGCGTGGTGTCGGCTGGCATCCGGAGCTGCGCCACATAGTCGAGCGCGGCATAGACCGACAGCTCCGCGTGGACAATGTCCTTCTGCGGCACGTAGCCTAGCTCATTGCGGAACAGATCGAAGTTTTTGTACAGGTCAATGTCATTGACGAAAACCGCGCCGTGCGTCGCCGGGTTGAAGCCGGTCAGCGCGTTCATCAGAGTGGACTTGCCCGCGCCGGAAAGGCCGACCAGCGCCACAAATTCTTGCGGCGCAATGGCGAGCGAAATGTCTTGCAGCAGGTTTTTCTCTTTGCTAACCCACTTCTGCAGGTGAAAGACATCCAGCCGCATGCCCGCGTCTTCACGCTTGAGGATGTTGCCCTGTTTGAGGTCCAGGCGGAAGGGGCCGATCTGGATTTCGTCGTCCTCTTTGAGCCAGCTCTCGCGGTCAATCCGTTTGTTGCCTACAAAAACGCCGTTCGAGCTTTTGAGGTCATGAATGCGGTAGCGCCCCACGCCCATGCGCTCGATCATGGCGTGATAGCGGCTGACCTGCGGATGGTCGAGGATAATCTGATTGTCTTTGGCGCGGCCGATGCGCACCGGCTGGTCATCGGTCGGCAGCCCTACGATCTGCGCTGGAGGTGGGGTTGCCGCTTCCGGCTTGGCCGCGCCGCCGACGAAGCCGACGGCGCTGCGATACTGCATGGCGACCTGGTCGGTGACGTAGAGCACATCCCCATCTACCAGCGCCTTTTGCGGCACCTTCTGCCCGTTGAAGGTCAGGCCGTTGGAACTGCCCGCGTCGCTGATTGTGAAGGTCGCACCGACCTGCTGCAGGCGGGCATGATGCCCGGAGATGACGCCCGCATTGAGGACAATGTCGTTATCCGCGGCGCGCCCCAGGCTCATCTGCGCTTTGTCCAGGGCGAACTTTTGCACCTGGCCGCCGACGTAGACAACTAAGCCCGGCGTTGGCCGCGCGGAGATGCGAATCTTGTCACCCAACCAGGGCGGCACAGGCGCTTCAGGCGGCCGCAGGCTCAACTGGAAACTGGCAACCTGGAGCACATCGCCAAAGCGCAAGGGATAGCTTTGACGGGCCGCCAGTGGCCGACCATTCACCTGAGTGCCGACGGCTGAGCCTAAGTCTTGCACCTGAAAGCCTTGCGCGCTGTAGGTCAGGCGCACATGGCGTCGCGAGACCTGTCCATCGTCCAACAGGGTCACATCATTTTCACTGCTGCGTCCAATGTCCAGCGTCGGCCTGGTGATCGGATGCTCGTCGCTTCCACCGCCGACTTGAACTGTCAAAATGCCATAGGTAGCTGGTGTGTCTGGCATGAATTACACCTCAATACTGTCATGATGAATTCTGAACGCTGAATCCTGAACTTGCTGCGCGTCCTACTTCTTCAATCTGCAATCTTGTATCTTGAATCTGCCATCTTGTATCTTGAATCTGCCATCTTCAATCTAGTCTGTCCGCTCCATCC
>CAZEPA010000652.1:0-2618 GCA_964513955.1 uncultured Anaerolineae bacterium
GGCGTCTCGCTGCTGGACGACGCGATGGTCAACATCAAGGTTGGCGACAAGCTGTGGTTGAAGTGGATGAATTTTGGGCCATCGTTCACCTCGCGCAGCCGCACCGTCAACGACGTTTTTCGCGATCAGTTTCCTGTCTCCGCGCAGTTGGGCGTCATGGCTCTCCTGATCGCCATGATTATCGGTATGCCGCTTGGTATCATCGCCGCGCTCAAACAGAACACCTTTTTTGACTATCTTGGCATGGGTGTCGCCATCTTTGGGGTCTCGGTGCCAGTCATCGTCTTGGGGCCGATTCTGATCTGGATTTTTGGCGTCTCGCTCAAATGGCTGCCGCCCACCGGCTGGGGATCGAAACCGCCTTATGTCTTGGGCTTTCTGCCTTCCAACATTGGGCCTGACTTCTTCCGTTACGCGCTGATGCCCTCCATCGCCTTAGGATTGGGCAGCTCGGCCATTATCGCCCGCCTGACGCGCGCCAGCCTGCTGCAGGTGGTGCGTGAGGATTACATCCGCACCGCGCGCGCGAAGGGTCTATCAGAACGGTTGGTCATCACGCGCCATGCCCTGAAGAACTCCCTGATTCCCGTCGTGACGGTGTTAGGCCCCATGTTTGCCGGCCTGGTCACCGGCACCTTTGTCACGGAGACGGTGTTTGGCATCCCTGGCATGGGCAAGTACTTCGTCACCAGCATCACCAACCGCGACTACCCGGTGATTATGGGAACCATTCTGCTCTATGCTATCCTGTTGGTTTTGGCCAACTTGCTCGTGGATGTCCTCTACGGGTTCCTGGATCCACGCATTCGCTATACATAAACAAGGAAGGCCCATATGACTGTCTCAAGTAGCACCGCACCACCGCCTGTTTCGGTGAACCTGGCCCGTAAAGGCGACAGCCTCTGGGCTGAGGCTTTTCGCCGGCTGCTGCGCAACCGCGCGGCGGTAATCGGCGGGACAATTATTCTCATTATTGTTTTGGTCTCCATCCTGGCCCCGATCATTGCGGTCAAGTCGTTCGAGGTGCAGATCCCGGTTGATAACAACAAGGTGCCAACTTGGGTGCCGGCCGTCTTCACCACGATGAAGCCCTACGCCAAATACAGCAACGCATACCCCTTGGGCGCGGACGACTTGGGACGCGACCTCTTCAGCCGCATCGTATATGGCTCGCGCATCTCGTTGACCGTGGCGTTTATCGGCCCCCTGGTCAGTTTGATTATCGGCGTGATTTTTGGCAGTATCGCTGGCTACCTGGGCGGCCGCGTGGACAACTGGATGATGCGTGTCGTGGACGTGCTCTACGCCTTCCCACAGATCCTGTTCATCATCCTGCTGATGGCCTTCTTCCGCTCGACCCTTTCTAAACCAACGCCCGGCACCTTTAGCTACTCGATCAGCCAGCTTGATGCCGCCACAGGCGGCGTCTTGTTCATCTTCATGGGGCTTGGCTTGACCGCCTGGGAAACCATGGCGCGCCTGTCGCGCGGCCAGGTGTTGTCGCAGCGTGAGAAAGAGTACATCGAGGCTGCACGCACCATCGGCGCCGGCAGTGTGCGCATCATGTTCCGCCACATCCTGCCCAACATTCTCGGCCCATTGATCGTGGCCGAAAGCCTGGCCATTCCTGGTTACATCAGCCTGGAGGCGTTCCTTTCCTTCATCGGTTTGGGGGTTAATCCGCCAACGCCCTCCTGGGGAGTGATGATCTCTGACGGGTCGCGCATCTTGCGCACCTATCCGAATCAGGCCATCTTCCCCGCCATGGCGCTGGCCATCACGATGTTTGCGTTCAACTTCCTGGGCGACGGTCTGCGCGACGCGCTCGACCCACGCCTGAAGGGGACCAGCTAACAGCCCATGCTGTGCCGTGACGCGGTCATGGCAGCCTAGTCCATCAAGCCCGGCGGTGACAGCCGGGCTTTTTGCTAGACAGGACTTACAGGATGAACAGGATTTACGAGATCCCTGGCGCTCGGCGCCGATGGTATGCACCCAACAAGTCGAAAACCCTGTCTATCTTTCTGGCTGCCTGGGTGATCCTCGTTTCTGCCCGGACGCATCAACTATGAAGACAAGTCTAATCGCTTTTCTCTTGCTCGCCATCGTGGCCGGCGTCGCGGTCGCAGCCTGGCTGGCCCAGGCCCCCGGCGTGACGCCGTACCGTTTTGCCGACGTCCCCACGCCCAGCGGGCAAACCGGCGTCCAAGTCTACGCGCAACGCTGCTCCACCTGTCATGGCGACGTGGGGCAAGGCTTGACCGCGGCCTGGCGCGCCTCCTGGGATGCAGAGCACCAGAATTGCTCCTCCGCCAAGTGCCACGGTCGTGACCATCCCGAAGAGGGCTTCTACCTGCCCAACAACTACGCGCCGGCCGTAGTTGCGCCCAACGCGCTGCGCCGTTTTACCGACGCCCAGGCGCTCTACGCGTACGTGTCGCACGCCATGCCCTTCTCAGCGCCCGGCGATTTGACGCCTGAGCAGTACTGGCGCGTGGTCAATTTCCTGCTGTGGGCCAACGGCATCATTGATGTGCCCAACGGCGTCACCACGCAGAACGCTGCGCAAATTCAACTCAACACGCGCCTCTACACCCTGCCGCACATCCAACCGGCGA
>CAZEPA010000653.1:0-2612 GCA_964513955.1 uncultured Anaerolineae bacterium
GTGGTTGGCTTCATTCCTGGGCAGGCAGCCGAGCAGGGGTTGGACGCGCAAGTCATTATGGTCACTGCGTACTACGATGGCCTGGGCGTTGGGCCGGACGGGACGTTGTACCCCGGCGCCAACGACAATGCCAGCGGCGTGGCCGCGATGCTCGAGTTGGCGCGGGCGCTCAAGCAAAGCCCGTATCAGCCCAATAAGACGGTGGTGTTCGTGGCTTGGGCTGGCGGCGAACGCAACGAAAGTCTGAGCATCTTCAATGTCATGGCGGCCAAGATCGGTTTCAGCTCTCTCCACACCGAGGCCGTGATCGAGATGCAGGGCGTGGGCGGCGGGCGCGGCCAGGCCTTGGCGCTGGGCCAGGGCAGCAGTTTCCGCCTCGTGCAGTTGTTCCAAGACGCTGCCAGCCGCCTGGGCGTCGCCACCACGACGCGCGGTCGCGACCCCCACTTCGGTCAACCCGCGCCGCCCGGATTCGGCGGCCGCAGCGCGCTGACGATCTACCTCAGTTGGGATGGCTCGGATGCGCATGCGGACACGCCGGGCGATGCCCCCGACGCGATCGAATTGCCCAAGTTGGAGCAAGCCGGCCGCACCGTCCTGCTCGCCCTGCATACCCTCAGCCGCGAGGTGAATTACTAGAAATGGCGCTCCCATCGTCGGCGCCGCGCTTTGCGGCTCTCTACCACCGTGATTTCCGCCTACTGTGGGCGGGCACGCTGATCTCCACGATCGGCTCGCAGATGCAGCTCACGGCCGTCAATTGGCACGTGTACGAACTGCTCAAAGGCAGCACGACCACCCTGCATCTCTTCGGGCGAGAAGTGGCGCTGAGCAGCCCGGCGCTGGGACTCGGCGCCCTGGGGTTGATGCGCGTGATACCCATCATTCTCTTTGCCCTCATCGGCGGCGTGCTGGCCGATACCCTAGACCGCCGGCGGCTCCTGCTGATGACGCAAAGCGCCGCCACCCTCTTCGCGGCCATTCTGACCTACTTGAGCCTGCGCGGCGAAGCCAGCGTCGCAGCGATTTTCCTGTTGACGGCGGCGGGCGCGGCCGCAGCCGCGTTCGACAATCCGGCACGCCAGTCGCTGGTGCCCAACCTCGTGCCGCGCGAACATCTCACCAACGCCGTCAGCCTGAATACACTGATCTGGCAGGTTGCCAGCGTGATCGGCCCGGCGCTGGCTGGGTTGATGGTGGCAGGCATCAACATCAGTTGGGTGTACGCCGCCAATGCTCTTTCCTTTGGCGCGGTTATCTTGGCGCTCCTGCTGATGCGTTATCGGGGCCGCGCCGCCGCCAGCAGCGCCGGTTTAGGCTGGCCGGCCATGGTCGAAGGACTGCGCTTTACCTACAATCAACGCATCATTTGGGGCACGATGCTGCTTGACTTCATGGCAACCTTCTTCGCCTCGGCGCGCATGATGCTGCCTCTCATCGCTGCGGATGTGGTGCATGTCGGCGTGCAGGGCTATGGCCTGCTCTCCACCGCCCAATCCGTGGGGGCCATTGTCGCCGGCGCCATCACATCCTACCGGGGCGAAATCAAACGCCAGGGCCATGTCCTTCTGATCAGCGTGGCCCTGTACGGCGTCTCCACACTCTTCTTCGGTTTGGCCACCAACTTCTATCTCTCCTACTTCCTCTTCGCCCTCTCCGGCGCCGCTGACACGGTCTCTACGGTCATCCGCGGGACGATTCGTCAACTGCTCACGCCCGATCAGTTGCGCGGGCGCATGACCGGCGTCAATATGATTTTCTTCATGGGCGGCCCGCAGTTGGGCGAGTTGGAGGCCGGGCTGGTCGCCAGCGCGTTTGGCGTCCCCTTTGCCGTGGTCAGCGGCGGGTTAGCCACCGTCCTTCTCACTGGTTGGGTGGCATGGCGCTATCCCAAGTTGCGGACCTATGAAGCGCCGCATGGTATAATAGCGCCATAGGAGTACGATGACGTGACTACCGGTCTCACGGTCATTTTGACCCACGAGCACGCCGATTTCGACGCCTTGGCTTCGATGCTGGCGGCCTGGAAGCTGAATCCTCAGGCGCTGCCCATCTTGCCGCGCCAACTTAACCGCAACGTGCGCGAGTTCTTGACGCTTTACCGCAGCGCGCTGCCCTTTGTGGCTGCCAGCGACGCGCCGCCGCGCCGCGTGACCCATGCCCTGGTGGTGGACACGCAGAGCTTCGCGCCGGTGCGCCGCATGTCCGCGCAAACCACCGGTGAAATCATAGACCATCATGAACTGCAGACGAACCTGCAGGTGGGGTGGAGCTACGTCGGCGACAAGGTCGGCGCCACGACGACCCTGCTGGTGGAACGCCTGCAAAACGAAAACATACCGTTGACCATGATTGAGGCCACTTGCCTGCTGCTCGGCATTTACGAAGATACCGGGGCGTTGACCTACAGCGCCACCACGGCGCGCGACGCTGCGTGTGTGGCCTGGCTGCTGCAGCCGACCCAGGGCGCCAACCTGGAGGTAGTGAACCGTTTCTTGCACCACGCTCTCAGCCGCGAACAGCAGGACTTGCTCGATCAGCTCATTGCCAATAGCGAACCGTTCGAGTTCGGCAGTCAGCCCATCATCATCGCCTGGGCCGTACTGCCTTCT
>CAZEPA010000654.1:0-2612 GCA_964513955.1 uncultured Anaerolineae bacterium
AGAATGGCGACGGCGCCGCCTGGGGCGACGCTGCCCTGCGGACCCTGGTGCAAACGCAGGCCGCGCAGCCGGCCGCCGCCGTCAGGGCAGCCATTCTGGATGCCGTACACCAATTCTGCGGCGACGCAGCCCAGGCCGACGACATCACCTTGATGGTGGTGCGTCGAGAGCCATCAGAAGAATAGCCGCCGCCAACGAACCATCTACGAAGGGGAGTCAATGAGCACAACGTACACTCCGCCGCCCAACCAGGGGCAGCCCTGGTGGCAAACCGCCGTTTTTTATCAAATCTACCCTCGCAGTTTTGCCGACGGCAACGGCGATGGCATCGGCGACCTGGCCGGCATCATCGGCCGGCTCGACTACCTGCAAGACCTGGGCATCGGGGCGATCTGGCTATCGCCGCATTACCCATCGCCGTTGCTCGATTGCGGCTACGACGTGGCTGATTACACCGGCGTCGCGCCCGAGTACGGCACGCTTGACGATTTCAAGCGCTTCCTCGACGCAGCCCATCAGCGCGACATCCGCGTGGTGCTCGACATGGTGCTCAATCACACCTCGGATCAGCATCCCTGGTTCCAAGACGCGCGCCGCGGGCGCCTGCAGCCTCATCACGATTGGTACGTCTGGCATCCTGGCCGCCAGGGCGGACCGCCCAACAACTGGAACTCGGCTTTTGGCGGTTCGGCCTGGGAATACGTGCCGGAGCTGGGCCTCTACTACTACCACTACTTCCTCAAACAGCAGCCCGACCTCAACTGGCGCCATCCGGCGGTCAAACAAGCGATGTTCGCCGCGGTGCGGTTCTGGCTCAACCTGGGGGTGGACGGATTCCGGCTGGATGCCATCGGCACGATCTTCGAGGATCCGGCGCTCACCGATCATGCGGCGCAGATGAGCCAGCGCGATCTGTTTGCCCTGATGGCGGTGGCCTCCTCCGATGCCGAGCGCCAGCAGGTCGCCGATCAATGGCAGCTCATGCATCAACACCAGGTGGACCGGCCCGGGCTGCACAATCTGATGCGCGAGCTGCGCACGGTGGTTGACGCCTATCCCGACACCATGCTCGTGGGCGAGACGGACGACATCGCCTACATGGGCGACGGCCGCAATGAACTGCACCTGGTTTTCAACTTTCCGCTCATGCAGACCGAGCGCCTGACCCCGGCCTGGGTGCGTGCGAATCAGGCTGCCCGCCTGGCCGCACTTCCGCCTGGCGGCTGGCCGTGCAACACCCTGGGCAATCATGATTCGTCCCGCGTCTACAGCCGCTTCGGCGATGGAGAACACGATGCGGCGCGGGCGCGCCTGTCGGCCGCGCTGGTATTGACTCTGGCTGGCACGCCGTTTCTCTACAACGGCGAGGAGATCGGCATGACCGACCTGCTGCTCGACGACATCGCCCAGTTCCGCGACCTGCTTGGCTTGCAGTTGTATCAGTTGGCGCACGCGGAGTTCGGCCTGCCAGCCGAGATGGCCGTGGCGCACGCGGCCCGTCATGGCCGCGACAAGTGCCGCACGCCGATGCAGTGGACGGCTGCACCGCACGCCGGATTCTGTCCGCCGGGCGTGCAGCCCTGGCTGCCGGTCAACCCCAACGCCGGCCAGGGGGTCAACGTGGCGGATCAGGCCAACGATCCCGCGTCGCTGCTGAACTTCTACCGCGGGCTGCTGCGCGTGCGCCGGCAAACGCCGGCCCTGCTGGCGGGCGCTTATGCGCCCCTGCACGAGGATGCCAGCGATTGCCTGGCTTTCTTACGTCAGCTTGCCGCGCCGGAGGCAAGCTGCCTGGTGGCGCTGAACATGGGGGACAAGGCTCAGGAACTGACCTTGGACCTGGCAGCCGATCAGGTGCAATGCCTGTTTTCCAGCCATGAACGTCCAGCCGGCCTGCAGAATCTGCGCCCACTGACGCTGGCGCCGTTCGAGGTTTTCATCGGCGCGCTGAGTTGAAATCAAGCCGCGGATGAACGCGGATCGCCACGGATTGCCTGCTTTCATCTACGGTGATGCGCAGAGCACATGAACGACTCACGTGAAGATACTGGTCGGCAGGATATGACTGGCTCATCCAAAGCCGCCAAGACGCCAAGAAGCTCTTGACGACTTGGCGGCTTAGAGGATTTGTGTGAAGGCTGGCTCGAAAATGCGCTGGACCGCAAAGCATCTGCACGCGCGGGGCTGCGATCGCCCTGGGCCTATGGCGCGTTAACCCGTTTTCGCACGGCCAGCAGCGCGGCTGCACAAGCCACGGCCGCCATCGCCGCCGCCCAGGGCAGTGACCCGGCCCCGCGATCGGTGCGCAGCGCCGCCAGCGTCACCGCCGTGGGAACCTGATACGTTGCGCTCACTGGGCCGTGCATCGTCGCTGCGCCGGAGATGTCCACATCCTCAACCCAATAGGTGTAGGTTGTGCCCGGTGTCAGGTCGGCGCGGTCCTCCCAGGTGTAGATGAAGCCGCTGGGGCTGCCCGGCGATTGCGACGGGATCAGCGTAGCATTGAGCTGCCGGTCCGGGCCAGCCGGATCCACGCCGCGATACAAGTTGAAGCCGCGGTTGCCCAGCTCGCTGTTGGTTTCCCAGGTGAGCAGGACGAAGTCGCCTTGCTG
>CAZEPA010000655.1:0-2604 GCA_964513955.1 uncultured Anaerolineae bacterium
GGCCAGCGGCGGCCCTCCCTGCACGACCATCTGCTCGATGGCCTGCGCCGTCTCTTCGACGCTGCGGCAGGCGACGAACTCGCGCCGGAAAGGATACGTGCGGCGGTCGAGCAGAATCACTGCCTGCTGCACGGCATCGAAATGCAGCGTGTTGAAGCGGTCGGCCAGCACGGCCGGGCAGGGCGGCAGCGCACTTAGGTCTGGATGGTTTGGCGACGTAAGGCTACCTCTCTGGCGTCAAGGCTTCGGCAAAGAGCGGGGCCAGCGCCTGGCGCTCATCCTGCCAGGCTAACAGGTTGGCTGGCGCCGTCTCCGACAAGGTCAAGCTCAAGAAGCGCTCAAGGCCCGCCAGATCCCAGCCGCTCAGGTCGTACCGCAGATCGCGCAGATACTTGGTGAGCAAACCGGGCGGCAGATTCAGCCGCGGCGCGTAGCCCTGCGCAATCGCCTCCAGGTGCTGCAAGCCGTCCGCCTTGGCTGCGTGCAGCGCAGGCACGATGCCGCTGGCCGCCAGCTCATCCAGGCGATCACGGCGCACGGACCAGAGGGCAAATACGAACGGCAGTCCTGTCCACTTCAGCCATTCATCGCCCAGGTCGAAAACGTGCGGCACCCCACGCCGCGCCACGCCGCGATGCAGCGAGCCTTCGATCAGCGCCTCGTCGCCGATGAGCAGCGCGCCGGAGGCCCGGCTGAGCATCTCTTCCAGGTCTTGCGGCGTCACCCGCCAGCGCGGGGCCACGCCGTACCGTTCCCGGCACAGGGTTTTGAGCAACTCCACGCTCGTGGCCGAGTGATCGGTCAAGGCCACCGTGCAGCCGTCCAGTTCGGCCGGGTCGGGCATCCAGCTAAAGAGCAGCACTGTCTTGACCGCGCCAAGCGTGGCGATGCCTAGATCGGGGATGACGGCCAAGCGGTCGGCATAGCGCGCGGTTTCGATGGCCGAGATGGGCGCCAGGTCAATCTCGCCGTCAATCAGCATCCGGTTGAGCGCCGTAGGCACGCCGTAGACGAAGCGCACGTCGCGCCCCGCCAGGCGTTCCTGCAAGCGATAGTACACCGGCTGCACATTCAAATAGTCAATGACACCAATGGTTAAGGTCATCGTTAGCTCTTTTCGTACCTCGTTGTACGTCATTATCCAGGAATGTTAGCTTCCCAGTCTTCAAAATTGAGACCCGGCACTCGCTTGAACTCACGCGTGTTGTGTGTGATGAGAACTGCCGCGTACGTTACCGCTGTCGAGGCAATCAACAGGTCATTCGGCCCGATGGGAGTGCCAGCTTTTTCCAGATGCAGTCGGATGCGTGCGTAGGATTCGACTGCTGAATCATCAAAGGGAAACGACTCGAACCGGCTGACAAATTCCTGTAGTGCCGCGAGATTCCTGTCTACTCTGGCACTTTTCATGACGCCGTAGAGTAATTCTGCTTTGACAATCGCACAGAGTTTGATTTGCGACGGAAGCGTGTCGCGCAACCGTTGCTTGATAGTTTGAGATCTCCCGTTCAAGTACTGGATGCACGTGTTTGTATCGAGAAGGTAGATCATTCGATGTCCTCGCGAACCTCGAATCGTCCCTCGCTGCCACGCTCAATGGAATCATCAGCAAACGCGCCATAGGTCCGTTGAACAAAACTGTACCATTCAGACCGTTCTTTTAGCGCGAGAAATTCTGCACTCTGCGGTGTAGCTGGTATCGTTTTGCTGACTGGCCATTCGAAGACCCTGATAATCTGGTACAACATGTCCAGATAATCATCACGAACCTTCTCGATCTCCTCTTTCAGTAATTCTCGTGTGACTGTCATGGTGCCTCTTTTCATCTGCAGTCCGACTGCTGATCCGGTGGTCGTCTCAGAACTCAGAGCGCGGCCTCATCAACCAGGGGGATGCGCTGCGGCTGGGCACCGTTCGTGCGCCTGGCCTGCTTGGCGGCCACGCGCGCCTGTTTGCGCCGGGCAACCAACTCGGCTTCGAGCTGTTCGATGGGCTGATCGTAGACCTTCACCACATTATACAGCGTATCCCGCTCCGCGGGGACGCGACCAGCGGCGACGATCAGACGCATGAGCTCCAGTTTATCCAACTGCTCTTCGGTGGTAGCGCCGGCTTCATGGTAAATCTTCTCCTCCACCACCGTGCCGTCAATATCGTCTGCGCCAAAGTGCAGCGCGAGCTGCGCAATCGGCGGCGTCAGCATGATCCAATAGGCCTTGATGTGCGGGAAGTTGTCGAGCAGAATCCGGCTGACGGCCAGGGTTTTCAGCGTGTCGTGCGCGGTCGTCCAGTTGGCGCGCTGGCCGAGCGCATTGTTATCGGCATGGAAGCGCAGCGGGATGAAGGTCTGGAAGCCGCCGGTATCGTCCTGCAGCTCGCGCAGGCGCAGGAGATGGTCCACGCGGTGCTCAGGCCCTTCGATATGACCGTAGAGCATGGTGGCATTGGTGCGCAGGCCCAACTGGTGCGCGGTGCGGTGAATCGCCAGCCAGGTGTCGCCGTCCGCTTTCTCCGGGCAGATTTTGCGCCGAATCTCTGGATGAAAGATCTCCGCGCCGCCGCCCGGCATCGAATCAAGGCCCGCCGCCATCAGGCGGCGCAGCA
>CAZEPA010000656.1:0-2603 GCA_964513955.1 uncultured Anaerolineae bacterium
GGATCGGCCTGATGGTGGTCGTCTACATGCCGGACGTGGACTGGACCGAAGCGCAGGAGCAATACTGGTGGTCTATCATGAAGCCAAGCCAGATTGACGAACTGCATTGGCGTCCGGCCTATGCCAAGCTGCGCATCTACATCCGCCAGCAGCGCGGTTTAGCTCCCAACTGGCCGCCATAAGGAAGTACAAAGTACAAAGTACAAAGTGCAAAACGCTAAACGCGCCCTTTCTGCACTTTGTACTTTGCACTATGCGCTTTACACTATGCACTAACCAACGTGTAGACCACCACATGCTCCGGGTGATCTGCGTCCGCGGTGACGTTGACGACCGTGTAACCGGCGCGAAAGGCGGTTTCGAAAAGCGCGCGCGTGCCCAGTCGCCAATGGCTGGCTGCCTCAACATCATCGCGCTTGACGCGTTGGAAATGGGCGGGAATCTGCACCCCGATGAGATCGCCTTGAGGCAGTGGGCCGGTGGCAGCCAGGACCGGCAGATCGTCCTGCATCACCACACGCGTCAGTATCTGTTCCGGCTGCGCGGCCACCGGCGCCGAGACGCGTTGGCCGGTGGTGACGCAGTGGAGGGTGCGCGCGCTGTTGACTTCCCAGCGCACATGAAAGCGGTCGGTGGGCAAGGCCGCGTTGATGCCGCCCAGGCGTTGACCGTAGATGTTGCGCTTGTACACGTGCGCTGTGGCCCCCAACTTGGCAATGTTGAGCACCGCGTTGCGCGCCTCCAATGGATCATACGTCCAGGTGCAGATATCCAAGCCTTGTTGCCGCATGAAGTCGCGCTGCGCCAGTTTCAGGCGGTAGCCCAGGTTTTGATCTCGGTAATAAGGATGAACGGCAGCCATATGTGAGCAGTGTTTGATGGTGTTGCCTTCGCGACCCAGGAAGCCGAAGACGAAGCCGATCAATTCGTTACGCGGAGTGAACGCCCCCAAGACAAGCCCGCCCTCGCTCTGCACAGTCAACAGCAAATGAGCCGGCACGGCGTCAATCGGGTCAGTCTGCCAGCAGACCTGCTGCAGCTCCTCGGCCGCCGTGTACTCTTCAAAGGTTGCCAGGCGGCGAATCGTGATCTCCATGGTCTCTGCGCTCCGCGTCATCAAGGCTTAGGTTTGGCGTTAGGAATATGGACATTGTACACCCAGTTGACTCCCGCTGGAAATTTTTAGATAACTGGAGAACTGTTGCCTTATGCGTCGTTTGTCTCGCGCCCTCTGGGCGGTCGTGGTCGTCGTGCTGCTGGTCGGTTCGGCGGGGAGCGGTCATGCGTTGGCGTTGCCGCTGTCCGGCCGTGTGTCCCCCTCCTCCGGTCCTTCATTTCCTGTCCCGGTGGCGACTGAGCTGATCGGCCAAATCGGGGGCGCCACCTATGCCCTGGATGTGGCCGGCGCGTACGCGTACGTTGGCATTGGCTCGCGTATCGTGGTTCTTGATGTCACCAATCCTGCCTCGCCCCACAAAATCGGCCAAAGCGCCATGCTGCCAGCGCTGGTGCAGGACGTCCACGTGACCGGCAGCCTGCTGATCGTGGCGCTGGGCGAAGCGGGCGTTCAAGTGCTGGACATCAGCATGCCCGAAATGCCCATGCTGCGCGGCAAGCTCGACACGTCCGGTGATGTCCGACGGCTGGCGTTGGCGCCTGGTCGTATCTATGCAACCGACAGTACGGGCCGCCTGCAAATCATCGCCATGCCCGATCCCGATCATTTGACCTGGTTAGGCGCCTATCCAGGCCAGGCTCATAACGTGGACGCGGCCGGTCAATACGTTTACCTGCTGCGCGGCAGCCGGATGTTGGTGCTGAATGCCAGCAATCCGTCCAGCCCTGCTTTGCTGGGAACGTACGAGTCCACCGCCTACCTGGAGGCTGTCACGGTGGTCAACGGCTTGGCCTACCTGGCTGCCAGCACTCAGGGCCTGGAAATTGTGGACGTCTCCAACCCGGCCGCGCCTGTCTATGTCGGGCACCTCGTGACCCCCGGATCCGCCAACGGCATCGCGGTTTCTGGTTCCCTGGCCTACCTCACGGCCGCCGAAGATGGCCTGCAGGTCATTGACATCCACAACGCGGCCAGCCCGCAGTGGCTGGACACCTACGCCTACCCGTCTATTGGCGCGGTGGTCCGCCTGAGCAACAACCACGCGTACATCGCTGGCAAGGACAAAAACCTGGTCATCCTCAATGTAGCCCATCCGGGCATGTTCATGGACGAGACCACGTTCGATCTGCCGGCCAAACCACAGCGCCTGCGGGTTGAAGGAACCCGCGCCTATCTGGCGGACAGCGATGATGGGCTGTGGATCATGGATGTCAGCGACCCGCTCAACCCCACGCCATTAAGCGTTTATCACACGCCCGAAGGCCCGCTGAACATCACGCTGGACGGTTCAATCGCCTATGTCGCCGATGGCGACAGTGGGCTGCTGATTCTGGATGTAAGCGACGCCAGCCATCCCATGCTGCTGGGCAGCTACGATACGGTGGGCTATGCGTTCGATGTGGCGATCGCCAACGGCGTGGCTTTTGTGGCCGATGGCCCACGCCTGTCCGTCATCAATGTCAGCCAGCCTACCGCACCCACGCTG
>CAZEPA010000657.1:0-2592 GCA_964513955.1 uncultured Anaerolineae bacterium
GACGGCCTATACATGGCGTGCAGCCAGCAACCGCGCATACATCGTTTATGTTGGCACGCGGTTGATGGGGCAAATGACTCTGGTCGCCCGGCGCGATGGCAAAGTGGTGCACACAGCGCATGTCAAACGGCTGGAGTCGTTCCTCAAGTGGGGCCGGCGCTTGCTGGGATGAAGCAGTATGGAACACGACCAGTTTTTCAAAACGCTATTACGTGCGTTTTTGGCCGAATTCTTGGATCTCTTTTTTCCAGATATCAAGGCGCGGCTGCGCTTGGACGCGATCAAGTGGTGGGATAAGGAGCAGTGGCTCAACCTCGACCTGGGCGAATCTCAAGAAGCGGACTTAATGGCCGAAGTTGAGGTGTTGGGAGACGAACCAGAACTTCTGTACGTTCACATCGAGATCGAACGCCAGCATCGGTACACGTTTCGCCAGCGCATGTGGCACTATTACGCTTGGGTGCGACTGCATCTTCGGCGTCGCGTGATTCCCATCGCTGTATACCTTACTGGCGGAAGCGGCGGCCTCGTAAGAGAGACCTACGAAGAGAGCGTATTTGATCGCAAATATCTGGAATTTACTTTTGACTGTGTTGGCCTACCCGATTTACAGGGCGAAGCGTACATCAACCGCACCAATCCCCTTGGGTACGCGCTGGCAGCGCTGATGCGGCCTCCTCGAGGCATAGATCGTGTGGCCTGGAAACTATCTTGCCTGCGAGGGATTCTGCAGCACGAGCCCAACCAGGCACGCCAAAGTGTCCTGGCGATGTGTGTGAATCGGTATCTGCCGTTAGCAGAGGTTGAGCAACGGAGGTTAGAAATGATGCTGAGTACGGACCCACGGATCGAGAAAGAGTTGGAGGATATTGTTGCGGCGTGGAAGCAAGAAGAGCGTGAGCGCATGATCCGCAAGGCACAGGCAGAAGGCCTTGAAAAAGGCCTTGAAGAAGGCCTTGAAAAAGGACGCGCAGCGGGAATTAGTGAGGGTGAAAAGCGAGGCCTCCTCTATTTGCTGGCTATGCGTTTTCCTGATCAGCCGATTCCAGACGAATTGCGCAACACCATCATGAGCATTGGCAGCGAAGAAGAGCTGCTGAAGTGGTACAGACTGGCCTATGAAGCGGAGAGCATCAACGCTCTGTTGTCAGGCAAGAGGGGGAATGGGCACGGCGCCTAGCCTGACCCAGTCGTTGGCTGCGCGGGCAGAGCAGGCCCGCACGCATCTTGACGATTGCCAGCTCTGTTCACATCGCTGCGGCGCGGCCCGCGCCACAGGCCGCGGGGTATGCCGGGTGGACACTCGCACTTTTATCGCCAGCGAGATGCTGCACATGGGCGAGGAGGAGGCGATCCGGCCGGCCCATGCGGTGTTCTTCTCTGGCTGCACGGCGACGTGTACATTTTGCACGGCTGCACGGTTTGCTTTTCGGCCGCAGTATGGCGTAGAGGCAACGCCGAGCCAACTGGCTGCGGCTGTGCGCCGGCGGACAGCGCAAGGTGCGCGTACGCTGGAGTTCGTGGGCGGCGATCCGCTGCCGCACCTGCCGTTTGTGCTGGAAACACTGGCGCTGCTGGGCGATGAGGCGCCGCCGGTGGTCTGGAATTCGAATTTTTACCATACGCCAGAGGCGTTGGCGCTGCTGGATGGGGTCATCGCGCTTTATTTGCCGGACCTGAAATTCGGCAACGACCACTGCGGCGCTGCGCTGGGCGGCATGCCTGATTACTGGGCCGTCGTGACCGGCGCGATTGCCTGGGCCGCTGCTCGCAGTCGGGTGATGGTTCGCCACCTGCTGATGCCAGGGCATTTCGACTGCTGCACCGAACCGGTGCTGCACTGGCTTGCGGACGCCGTCCCCCAGGCGACGGTTAGTCTGTTGACGCAGTATTTCCCGCCAGCCCGCGCGCGTGGCCCGCTGGCCGCGCGGCTGAGCGGCGCTGAAATCAAGCAGGCGCAGGAGCTGGCGCAGAGACTGAACCTGACGCTGGCTGCTTGAAGGCAGATGAGCTAAGCGGGTTCGTTGAGATTATACCGTAACGAGTTTACGAACGGAGGTAATGATGTCCAAGTTCGTCAAAGTACGCACCGAATTGCGCGACCTTACCATGATCAAGCGCGCGCTGGATGACCTAGAACTGAAATATCAGGAAAATGCCGACTATCGCCACGGCTGGTCAGGCGCCAGCCATGCGGCCGAGATCGTCGTCAAGGCCGGGATGTTCACCAGTTTTGGCCTGCGCCGCAATGAGGAGGGCGTGTACGAAATCTTAGGCGACAGCATGGGGCTGTCGAGCCAACAGGATATCTTGCAGCAGTTGAACCAGCGTTATGCGTATCACAAAGTGCTGAACGAAGTGGGCAAGGCGGGCTTCAGCCTGGTTGAGGAAGCCACCGATCGCAACAAGGCCATCCGCTTGGTGGTGCGACGCTGGGCTTGACGGCTGACGACCGACCAGGCCTTTGCGTGGGATGGCAGACGAGGGAAATTTATGCCAAAGAAACAAGAGATTGCGATCACGATTCTGCCCGATGGGCGGATTGAGTACACCATCCAGGGGATCAAGGGTGCGCAGTGCGAGAGCATCTCC
>CAZEPA010000658.1:0-2586 GCA_964513955.1 uncultured Anaerolineae bacterium
GGCGTATCCAGCGAGTCGGGGTGATCGAAATTGGTCGTTTGCAGGCGCTCGGCCAGAGGAACGTGGCTCAAATCCTTGTAATACGAGTCATAGGCAATGATGACTACCCGACTAGGACCCACCGTGCGCACGATGGTGTTGGTCATGGTCGTTTTACCGGAGGCCGTGCCGCCGGCAATTCCAATCACATAGGGACGATGAGAAATGGTAGACAAAGTAGACATCGCACAACTTACCTCCGCATCCGTCTAGGGGGAAAGCCCGCCTCCTCTGCGGGCTTCTCTCGACCAAGTGAACGGTTGATGCTTTACCATAGCACAGCGCGCTCGCTTAGTCAATCCGCACCACGGGGTGGGTGCATTTCAAACTGGGGGCAGGCTGGAGGTCCGGCGACTAAAATCGCTGCAACCATCGCCAAGCCCACTTGCGTGGGCTACGCCTCGAATTTGAAATGCACCCCCACGGAGTGACCTGTTTTTCATATGACACGTTGTGAGCGATCCTGTGTTATACTACTTGCCTGCGCGCCGACGCCTGGGGCGCGGCATTTCTCCAGGTGACAGATTGCCCAGCAAATCTGCATCTATACCTAGCGTCGGACGACCATCCGTCACGACCTGGGCTATGGCCGGTTGGCAACGCAAGCAAGAGACAGCCGCTGGCTTCGATCCCATCGAATCACCATCAGCAGCCATAGGGCTGACGCTGAGCAACTTGTGCAAAGGAGAATCACCGATGAAACAGTACAATAACCGCTTTCTCGATCATCTCAAACAGACGGGCGCGCCGTTCGACGATGCCGGTGCTCGCTACGGTGTGCGCATCCAGCCGGCCAGTGTATCGGCGGGTGAGACTTACTGGCGCGTGGTGGGCGTTCACCACCTGACGCCAGAGGAAAACCAGGCCAACCATACCATCTTCATCGAGGCGCTGGACGAAAGCGGTCAGCGCGTGGCCGGGGCGCCGGTATGGGCCGGTTGGACCTGGGAAGGCCGCCAGCCGCACGAAGAAGCGCGGCCTCAGTCGCTGGACAAAGGCGCCAATGAGCCGGCCGGTAACATCCCCGTGAACAAGGGGCAGGTGCTTTCGATCTGGATCGCGGGGCTGAGCGCCAACGCCGCCGACAAAAGCGACCAGGTGACGAATCTGCACACGGCGCATCCAGACGAGCGCGGCCCCGGCGGCGAGCTGTGGAATTCAACCTTCCACCACTCGTTCTACGTGGTTTTTCAGCGTACACGTAAAGCCGCAGGGACTGGCGCGCCGCCCCCGCCGCCGCCTCCTGCGCCGCCCCCGCCAGCCCCCGCCGGCCCTTTGCCCCCAGGCGTGACGGTGCAGTTCAGGGCCGAGCCGAGCGCGATCAAGCCAGGCGAATCGGCCACGCTCCGTTGGGATGTGCAAGGCGTGGGCAAAGTCTTCCTCGAAGTCCAGGGAGGAACCGCGCACGAAACGCACGAAGTCAAACCCACGGCGACCACGACCTACTTGCTGCGCGTCTTCCTGCCCGACGGCAGCCGCCATGACTTCCCGGCGACGGTGAAGGTCGAGGCGGGCGGATCGCCGCCGCAGCCGCCGCGCAACCCACCCGGAACCACCCGCGCGCCGACCGTCAGCCTGACGGCAGACAATGTGGCGCGCCTGCGCACCTACCCGCGGCCGCCCAACGACAACGGCACCGGCCTGCACTTTCACACCGATTTGCGCGACGAGTTCATCGAGCGCACGGTTGGGCGCCTCAAATCCATTCGCGTCACCTGGACGCTGATTCACGCGCTGGACGAGCTGCAAGCCGAGCGCGCGGCGCGCGCCTGTTTCCGCGCCGGCATCATGCCGGTGGTGCGCATCGGCAAACCGATTGACGACAACGTGGATGCCGCGACCTACGTCGAGGCGCTGCGCAAGGCTCTGAATGGCAGCGGTTTCCCCCATGACCCGGCCAAGCCGCCGTTGTATGTGCAAATCTTCAACGAGCCGGAGGATGATCGCGAATGGCGCAGCCTGGAGCGACCGTCAGATTGGGCGCAAATCTTCGGCGCCAACTGGGCGCGCGCGGCCGTGCGTGTCTTCGACGCCGGCGGTTACCCGGGCATCCAGGTGCTGGACCGGCCCGGCTTCGACGCCGCGGTGGATGCCATCAGCGGCATGAATCGCAAGGACATTTGGGACCGCGCATTCTTTGCCCATCACAACTACGGCGAGAACCATCCGCCGGCCTATCCCTACGATGCGCGCAACCAGGCCGACAAGCCGGGGTGTACGATCATGGACGACTACATCGGCGCGCTCAAGTTCCTGGCGCACGCGGCGTGGATGAAAGAGCGGCTCGGCTTTGTCCTGCCGCTCATTGGCGGCGAAGGCGGTTGGCTGCCCGGGGGTGAGCAAGACAGGCGCTATCCCAAAATCGAAACGCCCCTGCACGCGCAGTACACAAAGGAGATGTTCGAGTGGATGCGCACCGGCGTGCTGGCCAACGGCGAACCGCTGCCCGATTACCTGTTCAGCCTCACTGCGTGGATTGCGGGATCATGGGTTTTCACAGGGCAGAACTGGTGGGACAATTCCCTGATGCTGGACGGCAAACTGACG
>CAZEPA010000659.1:0-2572 GCA_964513955.1 uncultured Anaerolineae bacterium
AAGATTGAAGGTGACGGGGACGCAGCGAATCTCTAATCTTCAATCTGTAATCTGCAATCGCATCGCGCAGGGTGTCATGCTGCTGCTGGGCGCGGCCGATGGTGTAGAGCTTGCTCAGGTTTTCGACGCGGATGGCGATGTCGGTCATGGAGTGAATGGATGTCCTCAGATTTCTCTGGCCGCCTGCAGAAGCTCAGTATAGAGCGCGGCGCCAATGCGAAAGTCAGCATGATCGCGCAACTGATCCATGGCCTCACGCAAAGACGGTAATTGCCCATCCAGCCGCGCCTTAAGCAGGATGCCCAGCACGCCTGTCACTTTCAGTCCCAACGATTTGGCGACTCGACGGGCATCCCGTTCATCAAGCAACAGCCAGTCTGCGTGTTTCTGCAGCGCCAGCGCGATAGCCTCAGCTTCACCCCCATCCAGATCCCGACGCAGGATCGCCACGCGCACTTGGTCTCTGACGCGCTCAGTCAACAGCCATCCGGCCTGTCGCGCTGCGCGCACGGCTACCGAGCCCGGCAAGTCCTCCTCACTGCGCAATTCATCGGCGACTGCTTGCGGCAACCATACCTTATCGAACTGCTGTTGCAGCAGATCAAGACGGCCGATGAGGGCCAGGTTGAGCACCGGTGACGTGTTACTGACCACGGGCATAGATCAGGTCATCCTCAAGATCTTCTTTGCCATAGTGACGCACCACACCACGCTGCCCAAGCGTGTGCGCGAACTCTCGTCTTGTCGCGCCTGCCAGCTCACGGGCTTTGCCGAATGGCAGAACCTCCTGGGCATAGAGGGCTACTGCGAGTTCGAGCAGGAGACCTTCCTGCATACGTTTCTCGGGTAACCGGATCGCTTGGGCGACGGAATCCGGCACTTGTAAATATAATCCCATTGCCATTTCCTCCTGCATGCGCGGCTCACCGCGCCCCGACCTTTGGTCCATGCCCCAAGCCGACGTGCTTCCGGCCTGATACCCTGCCCTGATTATACCATGCCGAAGCCCGAGGTACACGATTCGTTGAGTATTCACAGGTGGGCGACCACGGCAAACGCCATGCGCACGACCATTCCGCTGGGCCTGCCCTGAGCAACGTCGAAGGGTACCGATTGACCGGTGTGTTCAGGAATCGCTCGATGCTTCGACACAGCTCAGCACAGGTCTCGTCGAACTGGCTGCGATGCTTCGACGGAGCTCAGCACAGGTCTCGGTCCGTCGCATGCCCAGGATCGCGCCGTTCAGATAGATGTTCTCGCGGCCGGTCAGCTCGGGATGGAAGCCGGTGCCCACCTCCAGCAGGGAGCCGACCCGGCCGTGGATCTCGGCGCGGCCGCTCGTCGGCTCGGTGATGCGGGAGAGGATCTTCAGCAGGGTGCTCTTCCCCGCGCCGTTGCGGCCGATCACGCCGACGACCTCGCCGCGCTTGACCTCGAAGGAGACGTCGCGGAGGGCCCAGAGGTCTTCTGGGGATTGAAGATGGGAGATTGAAGATTGAAGATGGCGTGGGCGCAGGGAATTTGCAATCTTCAATCTGAAATCTGCAATCGAATCGCGCAACGTGTCGTGCCGTTGCTGCGCGCGGCCGATGTGGTAGAGTTTGCTCAGGTTTTCAACGCGGATGGCGATGTCGGTCATGGAGGGTGCTATGCCGCAAGAGCCAATTCGTGTGCAGCCAACATCAACGGCTGGCCAGTGATATTGGCATATAACACGTCTGGGTCCAGATCGGCGCCGTTGGGCCAACAGATGGTCCCCAGATCCGGATTCACGCGCACCTGCAAAAAGTATTCCCGATCTCGGAGAGGGTCGAAAATACCGGTGAACTTGACCAGGGTTGCAACATCAACACTCCCTTCCACGCCATCTTCAAAGCGTAGGCGGAGGCGGTGGTTTTCTAGTGGCTGTACATGGGTGATATCTTTCAGCATCATATTACTCCAATGGCTCGATGCTATGTAGTTCTGCTTGTTGGCGTGCCCGCATCCAGTTTGCCATCAGTTCAGCCTGGTGGCGTGAAGCCCACTCCATGATCAAGCCGAACACTCGCGGCGGCAATCGCCCCTCCAATAGAGATAGTGTTTGAATACTGATCAGCGCTTTATGGTCGCTATATCGAACATGGAAGTGTGGAGGCGCATGATCATTGTAGTTCATCGTGATGATAATCCCAAAAAAACGCGATATCTCAGGCATAAACGACTCCCAGGGCCGGGATGGCGCAATAACAGCTGCCATCATATCGCGCCTCTCTTACCTTAGATCGCGCCATCTCAATTTCGGCCTTGATCGGGCTCCCCAACACCTCATCCACCAGCAATATCTCCGGCTCCAGGTGCGCGGCCACGGCGAAGGCCAGGCGCACGTACATCCCCCTGCTGTAGCGCTTCACCGGCGTGTCCAGGAAGCGCTCGATGCTTCGACTCACTCAGCACAGGTCTCGGCGAAGGCCACGATCTCGTCGAAGCGGCGCTGGATCTCATGGCGGTGCATGCCCAGGATCGCGCTGTTGAGGAAGATGTTCTCGCGGCCGGTCAGCTCCGGGTGGAAGCCGGTGCCCACCTCCAGCAG
>CAZEPA010000660.1:0-2570 GCA_964513955.1 uncultured Anaerolineae bacterium
GGGTTGTCATACTGCAAAGGGCGCGGATTGTCAATTTGTGACTGCTCCGGCGCCCAGCGCCAACTGCGGCCGCCGAATGAATTCGGGCCGCAAGGACTTCGGCGAGGCCTTCGACAGGCGTTCGACTGAGCTCACGCCGAAGTCTCAGGCCCCGTGCGGTGAGCGGCTCGATTGAGCTCGCCGAACGTCCTGTCGAACCGCAGTCGAGCCGTCGGCCTACGCCGACCGATCGAGCGTCCACGACGGTGGACGCCCGGCCGCCAGGCCCATCAGGTGCGATTTCAATCGCTGAGCAGCAGTGACATCAATTTTTAGATTGACAACGATTCCATCCTGCTTTATACTGACACTGTAAGAACCACTGCCCGCGTCATTCCCGGAGGCGTCCCATGGGACTCCAAGCCAACGATTCGTTGTTGAATGGCAAGTACCTCATCGAGGGAGTCCTCGGTCGGGGCGGCTTCGGTTTCGTCTACCTGGCCCGTGACACGCTGCTGGGCCGGCCGGTTGCGATCAAAGAGATGAACCCCACCCTGGCCGACGACGAGCAGATGGTGCGGCGTTTCCTGGTGGAGGGTCGCGCGGCGCTGCAGGTGCGCCATCCCAATGTGGTCGAACTGTACGACGTCTTCCCCGATCGCGGCGCCTACTACCTGGCCAGAGGGCAGGGCGGCGCGCCCCCAACACCGACACGCCAACGGTAATCTCGTTTGCCTGAGGAGAAACAACATGGTACACCAGAACATGATACGCGGTCCTCGCGGCCGCCATATCGGACTCTTGACAGTCGTGATCGGCATCGCCGCTCTTGCGGTGCTGTTACGAGTAGCTACGATCCAGGCGCAGCCGCTGCCAGGCGCAATCCGTGACTGGACTGTAGTGGCGTCGCCGCCCGAGGCGTTGGACAGCGCAGCGGCTGTGACCGTGGGGGATTGGTTGTACGTGATAGGGGGGCAACACGGAAAGCAGGCTACAGCAAGCGTGCGTCGAGCGCACATCAACGCGGATGGCAGCCTGGGGGACTGGCAGACAACCACCCCCTGCCGGTCGCTTTGAACGGCCATGCGGCCGTCGCTCACAACGGTCGCGTCTACGTCATCGGCGGCTATCAGGAACGCAACGTCTACATGGCACCCGCCAATCCGGATGGATCCCTGGGCGCCTGGCAGACATTGAGCCAACTCCCCAGCGCAGGCTACGCGGCCGGCGTTGTCGTTCTGAACGGCACACTTTACGTCTTGGGCGGCTTCGACGGCAACCCACTGCCCGACGTCTGGCGCGCCGCCATTGGGACGGACGGCGTCCTGGGCGCGTGGGTTCAGGACCGCACGCTGCCGACGCCTCTCTACCGGCTGAATGCGGTCGCGGCTAACAATGCGATTTATGTCATCGGCGGCCGACCCACGGCGATTACTGTCTCACGCAAAATTTACCGGGCCGTGCGCAGCAGCGGTGGAGCGTTGGAGAATTGGGTGGAGATGGGCAGCGATATCCTGCCAGAAGCGCGCGCCGATGCTATCAGCCTGGCAACGCGGGGCAAGCTGTTCGTGATCGGCGGTACGGATGGCAGTCAGGCCTGGGCGAGCGTGTTTGGCTTCGAGATGCGGCCCGATGGCGCGTTGGCGCCCCTGACGGCTGGCGCGACTCTGCCCGCGGCGCGCTTGCGTGCGGCCGGCGCGCTCAGTCAGCAGCAGGATCTTTACGTGATTGGTGGACAGGCAGGCGACGGCGCGCAGGCAAACACCGTCTACCGTGCGCTGGTGGTTTCAGAAGTGTTCATGCCCCTGGCGCGCGGTCAGTTCGCACCGGCGCCTACCCCGACTTCTACGCCGACCCAGGTAAGTCATCCACCTCGCCAACCCACGTTGCTCAGTCCGCCGAATGGTTCCACACACACCTCGATGCCGACACTCTGTTGGCAAGACAATGGCGATCCTGACGGCGACCAGGTTTTCTTCTGAGTGGATGTATGGACACTTGGATATCCGAACGTAGAGCAGAGCGGTTGGATTACCGAGGCGTGTTGGAGACCGACAACCCTGAATGCGCCAGACGCCTACTATTGGCACGTGAATGTGCAAGACGAGCATGGAACGTATGGCTCCCGATCCTTTGATTGGGTGCTATACCTGGCAACGCCGACGGCCACGCCGACGCCCGTGCCCGGGGCCACGAACACCTCAACGCCCACGCCGACGCCGACGCCCGTGCCCGGGGCCACGAACACCCCAACGCCCACGCTGACCCCGACCGTGACTCCTACCCGAACGCCGACAGCGACGCCCAACCCGACTAATACACCAACTCGAACGCCTACTCCGACGAGTACGCCTATGATCGAGTTCGTTGGCCAGATTGGCGGTTACGTCACCGCGGCGGATGGCCACGGGAACTACGCTTATGTCGGCGTTGGCCTTCGGCTGGTAATCTTGAACATTAGCGATCCTGCTCACCCGGTGCAGGTAGGGCAAAGCGCCGTCTTAACGGGGGTTGTGGACGACGTCAGTGTGGTGGGCAGCCTGGCTTATCTAGCCAATGGGGAGGGTGGTCTGCAGATCATTGACGTCAGC
>CAZEPA010000661.1:0-2568 GCA_964513955.1 uncultured Anaerolineae bacterium
CCGTCCCACAGAGAAGCCGTATGGAATTTAAGCCCACTGACAGTGTTGGTGTCAGGTGGTGGCATGAGGTGACGTTTCTGCTACTATCCTAACACCACTCTAACCAGAATCCAAAACCTTCCTGAGCGGTCTTGCCCTCCGAGTTTCATCGCCTGCAACCTCTCCCAGCGGCTCAGTCGCTGCCCAACGCGCGCCCAAAAGGCGCGCCAAACCAAACGCCCGCCGACCGGACGCTCTGTCACCCATCTGCTGTCGGCGTTATCCCATCGCTACGGCGAACACCCCTGGGCCGCCAAGGCCGGTTGCTGCATTATTGGGCGAATGGTCTGTACCAGTTGCAGCGGCTGATCACACGAAACGGCGTTGCGGCGCGTTGATTCTTGCGCTCGCAAGCGCGAGAGCACGCGCAGCGCGTCCACCAGGCGCACGGTCTAGCGCAAATGCTCCATGTAGTAGAGAACCGTAAAGGCTACGACGACCGCGGCCCCTGGGGCGACAAGGCGCCTGACCACAGCCAGCGGCCGGTTCCAATCGGCTGTCACGAGGAATACCAGACCGGCGGGTAGAAGCAGAAGGATGGCGAGCTGGAACAGGTGTGCGGCCGCGCCTTCGTCGCCGCCGGGCGACGGGTTGATTAGGCCGAGCATCACGAGGGCGGTGGCGCCGACAACCAGAAACATCGCAAATAAGGCCAGGCCAAGCACCGCGTAGCCGCTAACCCGGTTGACGGTTTGGATCTTCATGATTCACAACGTTCCTTTCCCGTTGATGCCTCCTGATGCCTCGGAGAAGCACAAGGGAGGTGTTCATCACCCGCTACGCCGCATGGCCATGGGCTGCCTCGTGTAGCAGGTCACGAAGCGCGGCGCGCCGCACCTCGAGCTCGTCCTTCGACCTGATTTTCACGTGTCTGACGGAGGCGCCTGTGCCCTCGAGGAGTCCCGTTGGATCGTCCAGTTTGGTTCCCCGAAAGAAGACCAGCGAGACCCAGGCCCGGTGCGCCGCCAAAGCTCCCATTCCCCAGCCGTTGTAGCCGAACTGCCGAGCGCCATAACCGATGCCGGCATCGGTGCGGTCTACCTCAAAGCGAACGTCTGGGAGGACGTCGAGGACGAGTTGATGCACCTCAAGATACACGTCAGCCAGCGCCGGCCGAATACTCTCGATCAGTGCGCGCAGCTGCTCATGCGACGGCATGTCAAGGTGCGGATGTTTTTCGGTAGACGTCACGTCATCACCTCACTTTCTCCTGCGATGAGGTCGGGCCAGCGTTGCCCGCGCGCGCCGCGGCTTGCGCGACCGGTCAATGCTCAACCGAGCCGCTTTGCAGTGTTCACGGTGGGGAAGTCCATTGTAGAGCAAGTGGGAACGAAGGTCAAACGAACCGCAGTGGCGCCCTCGCATAGTCTTTTGATCTGGCGCGCTTCCTGCAAAGGCCAAGCCCTTTTGGCCGCCGGAACCACGCGACGATTGGTAGACGCCCATGATGTGTGCTAAAATGCGCCGGATGCGTTCCGGCGGCCTGGCGTCTTGCTGAGCAAACGGTGGGCGCCTGACTTTATGCCGTTGGTGATTGGCATCGCACTGCTCAGGAACGTATGAAGATTATCCTCGAAGACTATCAGACCGGTTGGGTTGACGCCTTTGCCCGTGAGATGGCGGTGATTTCGTCGGCGCTGGCTGGCTTTAGCCCTGGCATCGAGCATATCGGGAGCACCGCCGTCGAAGGGTTGTGCGCAAAGCCGACGATTGACATCTTGGTAGGCCTGCGCGATGATGCGCAGTTGGATAAGGCAATCGCTCCGCTGGTCGGGGCGGGGTATACGTACTTCAAGAAGTACGAGCCGGTGATGCCTTACCGGCGGCTGTTCGCACGCCTGCGACCCCTGACTGACCAGGCGCCGCCCGAATTGATTGATGTCCACGACGAATTCGTGCGCGGCCAGACCTTTATTTCGCTCGCCAACATCCACGTGGTCGTGAAAGACACGCCGCACTGGAAGAGACATCTGGCTTTTCGCGACTACCTGCGGGCGCATCCAGATGGGCGCGACGACTATGGCCGGCTGAAATCAGCGCTGTCACGCGCAGACTATCGTGACACCAACGAGTATAACGCGGCCAAAGCGCGCTTCATCCAGGATACCCAGGCGCACGCGTTGGCGTGGTACGACCGCCAGAGCCGAGCGCGTGAAGGCAACACCCCCTGAAACTCCTGCCCGCACCGGTCGGTGAGCTTGCCTGCACCGGTCGGTGAGCTTGCCTGCACCGGTCGGTGAGCTTGTCTGCACCGGTCGGTGACGGCCGCTTTTCACGACTGCTTGACATTCACCTGCAGGCGTGGCACGCCTTCGAGAAGCTGGATGGCCAGGTGCCCGGCGTGCGTGACTCTGTCAAACGGCCGCCCTTCCTGCTTTGCCTCGCCGTCCAGGCGGCTGTTGATATTGTCCACCATGCGTTTGGGGACGAAGATGCGCAGCGCTTCGGCGCCGGGGCGCCAGCCGAAGTTGACTACGGTCGTTCTGGCGCGCCCATCTTGGGTTAGTAATTCGTTGCCGTCAGCCAGGT